>RGOY01000018.1 GCA_010028225.1 Actinomycetota bacterium | reverse complement strand
AGCGACTCAATTGTGACGACTGCTCGAGGAGTAAGTGCCTTCTTGTTCCAGAGACAGGCTGCAAGTCTTTCGCTGATCGCCAGGCCATAGAAACCTTTATTGACCGAACCATCGGTTCTTAAGTGGGGTGAGGCAAACTTATAACTCAATGCTTCTTCCTCCTCATTCCACAAGGGAGGGCGCGGATCCGCAATCAAGGCATTCGTTGAGACAATGCCTGCGATGGATCCGAAATCGCCGCAGATGGCGAAAGTCTTCTTGTCTGCCTCGGTCAGCTCTGTGCTCTTAATTTGCCATTCACCAATTTCTCGCTCAAAGACAAAAGGCACAGACTTCTCGAACTCACTCCACGCCTCTATCGCACCAACATCGTCTATGCCGTAGCCCCACCCGCCAAATGTTGGCTCAAGAAATCGTGCTTCATCGACGGGTGTCCAGGTGGAACCAGGCTGGAAGACACTCAGATATTTCTGGTACGCAGTACTGGCCAACCGATAAGAGGCAGGATCCTTCGATAGGTCGACGTAAGCACTTCCAATTGAAATAGGCGATCCTTCCAAAGTAATTTCAACCGAGTCTTTGTTTCGTCGTTCCGTGATGAGGGCTCCAGCTACCCGGCCAACAAACCACTTTCCACTGCTAAAGATCTCTAATGTGGAATTCAGGCGCATGACGACTTTAAATCGAATACTTGATGGGTATGGGTAGTGAGTGTCACAAAATGCTCTTATTGAACCATTTGGATTGCTTTCGACCATTCGGCATTTTGTACCCTCTTGAGTAATCAAATTTTTCTTGTCGACGGCAGTGAGTTCTCCGTAAGAAATGGGCGAGATGGAAGCTGTAAAGTTTTGGTTCCACGTTGCTCTCTGAGATCTATTGCCTTCAGAATCCAACATGGTCCCGGCAATTTGTAGGCTAAGCGCATAAGCAGTACCGCCTTTATGCCGGGCATCTTTCAGAGTCCAAATCCCCGTTCGACTCATTGCTGGAAGGTTTCGCTTCGTGTTTGCTAGTGATGATATGAGCGCAGTGCTCTTAAACGGAGTCCACTGCACACCATCGCTGACATTGACATTCTTGTAATCGAGAGGGAATGGCTCAAGGAATGTCGCACTCTTCCACTTTGAGTTTCCAAGCGCATATTGAAAAGTGACGATGCAGTCTCTTTGGATTGCCTTACTGCATGGAGGTAAAACTACGATTGCACCGCTTGCTTCTATCGCTGAATTGGGCGGTGATGAGAAAAGTAAATTATCGCTGCGCGTGCCTGAGAATGAGATTCTGACTTCCTTTACCTCGTCTGCGCCAGCATCTCCCATCGAAAAAGTCCCAACAAGGGTAAGAAATGTTGCAAAAGCAAGCACAAGAGGCTGTCTCACTATTACGAGATTCCCTATCCGATGGCTTTCAGCACGGGAGCGACGCCAAGGGCCCGAAGGTGCCAGCCGGCTTTAATCCACTTGGCACGATCAAGAGCATTTCGCCCGTCAATGATGTTCTTCTTTGCGACGAGATGAGCGATGGCAGAGGGATCGATTTCTCGATACTCGCGCCACTCCGTCAAATGCAAGATGAGTTCACTTCCCTTCAAGCACTCGCCAAGGTCAGTGGTGAAATCAAGTGCTGGGAATCGACGCTTTGCATTCTCCGTCGCTTTAGGATCATGAATACGGACATCTGCTCCCGCGCCATGAAGTTGCACTGCAATATCGAGCGCGGGGGAATCTCGAACATCATCACTCTCTGGTTTAAATGCGGCGCCAAGAATCGCGATTTTTCTGCCTTTCAAGTCATCGCCTAAATCAGCACGGACAAGTTCGATCATTCGCGTGCGAGCACGAAGATTGATGGAGTCAATTTCTCGAAGGAATTCAAGAGCTTGCCGTGCGCCAAGTTCATCAGCGCGGGCCATAAATGCACGGATATCTTTCGGAAGACAGCCACCACCGAATCCGATGCCTGCCTGTAGGAACCGATTTCCTATTCGTGGATCAAAACCAATCGCTTTTGCAAGAACGGTGACATCACCATCTGCTGCTTCACAGATCTCAGCCATCGCATTGATGAAGGAGATCTTCGTAGCGAGGAATGAATTTGCGGCAACTTTCACCAATTCTGCAGTGGGCAGATCGGCTCTAATCCATGGAATATCAAGGGCTAAGAGATCGGCATAGACCTCGCGCAATATCTCTTCAGCTCTGTCAGAAGTGACGCCAACAACGAGACGATTGGGGCGAAGAGTGTCTTCGACTGCAAATCCTTCTCTTAAGAATTCTGGGTTCCAAGCTAGTTCAGCGCCTGCATTGATAGAGGCAAGTTCTTCAGCCAGGCGCGCTGCAGTGCCTACCGGGACTGTTGATTTTCCTACGATCAGCGATCCACTCTTTGCGACTGGAGCGATTGCAGCGAGTGCGCCATTAACGAAGGTCATATCGGCTGCGAGTGAGTTCTTCGCCTGTGGTGTCCCGACACAGATAAAGTGCACGTCGCACTCTGATGCCGCAGCGAAATCATCAGTGAAGGTCAGACGTCCTGTTGCGATTTCATCGCTAAGAAGTTGGTCAAGACCTGGTTCAAAGAAGGGCACTCGTCCTTGTGAAAGAAGTGAAATCTTCTCTTTATCGAGATCAATCCCCACAACTTCGAAACCGAGAGAGGACATTGCGGCGGCATGCGTTGCACCAAGATAGCCAGTACCTATTACCGATAAGCGAAGTCGTTTATTGGAGTTTGCCACTACAAGATGCCCTTCACTTGTTGATCCCCACATTAGAAGTGATAAGAAAGGCTACCTTCACTGGAAGCCCTTACATGGGTTATCACTAGCTTTCTGGGTGCCGAACTTATCGATATAAGTGGGTTCAACTTCTTTGGGCTCTGTCGCTGAACCCTCGCCCGTTGACTGCGACGCAGATGCACTCGGTGATGGCTTCACTTCATCGAGAAGTGGTCGATCCTCCTTCAAGCGAAGGAAGAGATCGCCAGCAAGAACTGGGTCCCAGAGAACTGCCGCGGTAACGCCATTTTTGTTGTAGTTGTAATACTTCAGCGGGACAGTCAAAGTGTTGACATTCTTCGCAGAAAGGCTTCGCAACTGTTTTCCAAGGGTTAGTAGGTCATTGCGATCAAGACTCTCATCTGTGATCACTGAGTCGAATGCAGAGTTAAGCAACTTTGTCATCTTCACCGGATTGAGCAGTACTCCAGCGCTTGTCACCTCACGCAATATTGTTGAGATGAATTGTTGTTGTCGCTTCATACGACCGATATCACTGGTGCCATCAAACGAACGAGCACGAACATATTTCAGCGCATCGATTCCATCAAGTGTATGACGCCCTGCCTCAAGATCGATATGGCTCTTTGGGTCATAGATGGCGCGATTGGTTATCCGCAGATCCGACATCGACTCAAGGGTCTGGATCAGAAGTGGCGCACCTCCCCAAGCAAAGGCTGAGTTGATCTTCGAGTGAGTCTCGCTATGGACTTTGCCCTGTGAATCAGTCCAACGTGGAATCAGGGCGTAGCTATCTCGTGGAATCGAGACGATAGATGCGCGATCTCGATTCTTAGAAATATGGACCAGCAAAATCGTGTCAGATCGCTTTCCTGCAGCGACCTTGGTGCTTCCGGTTCGAAGTCTGCGCTGTTCCTCTCGAGTGAGACCTTCTCTGGAATCTGATCCAACAATCAGGTAGTTGACGGCACTGGTTGGTTTGCTCGGTCGGTCACCCAGATTTGCGAAGGCATCAGTTCGCTTAATCGATCCCGTGATCGCACCAAGCCCGACCCACGAGATAGCAGAGAGTGCGACGATGGCGATAGAGAGCCTTGTGAAGAATCGAATCGCACGTGGGGATTTCACAGGGTCAGCCTAATCGTGGCTCCTTCGATGATTCGCTAAGTTTGAGAGCATGAACTCGGTCACCTATCCCGGAGTCTCAGTGATCATGCCGGTTCTCAATGAGTTCAATCATCTTCAATCTGCAGTCAAGGCAGCCCTCACACAGGATTACCCAGGCGAGATCGAGGTGATTCTCGCGCTAGGGCCTTCGAGAGACGGCACGCAAGAGCTGGTGCATCAGATGATGGATAAAGAGCCACGAATAAAGTCGGTAGAAAATCCCACTGGTCGAACTGCAAATGCATTGAATCTTGCAATCAAACATTCGCGATTTGATTACATCGTGCGAATTGATGGACACAGTGAGATTGAAGGCAGTTATATCGCCAGAGCAATCACTCTCCTACGTGAACGCGAAAGTGATGGTGTGGTCAATGTCGGCGGAGTGATGGCAGCAGAAGGAGTGACGCTCTTTGAAAAGTCGGTAGCAAGAGCTATGCGCTCACCCCTTGGCGTAGGAAGTTCACGCTTTCATCTCGGCGGTGAAGCAGGTGAAAGTGACACGGTTTATCTCGGTGTATTCAAGAAATCTGCACTTCTTGCTGTAGGTGGATTTGATGAGCGTTACACAAGAGCGCAAGACTGGGAGCTTAACCATCGCCTTCGATTAAATGGCGGAAAGATTTGGTTCGATCCTGCACTTAAAGTCATCTATCGCCCGAGAAGTGATCTTCGTTCTCTAGCAAAGCAGTACTTTCAATACGGTCGCTGGCGGAGAGTGGTTTCACGGCAACACCTCGGGACAGTCAACTTCCGCTATCTCGCACCGCCTCTTGCCGTTGCAATCAACACTCTCTCGCTAGTACTTGCATCCAGTAACTCACTTCTCTTCATCGCACCGGTTGCTATCTATCTCACATCGATGATTCTGGGTGGGATCGTTATTGGAAAGAGTTGGGGTGAGCGAGCTCTCTTGCCTCTGGTTATGACGACGATGCATCATTCCTGGGGATTTGGATTTCTCACCTCGCCGAAGCGCTTGTTGGTTCAAGGAGGGATGAAGGCGAACGGGTAATCTTCGCGAGTGAGCGCTTCCCAGCATCAAGTAAAGCGTCAGCCAGTAGCGGTTTATCAACCTTTCCAACATGGCTTGCCCTCTCTCAAGGAGTACTTCTCATCGCTCTGGAAGCGTCGAGATTTCATCTTCGAATATGCCAGAGCGGACCTGCATCAAAAGCAATATGGGACAGTCCTTGGCCAACTCTGGTTGATCTTGACTCCACTCATTCTGGCCGGGATCTATTACTTACTTCTGATCATCATCGGAGTGAAAGGTGGTGCCGAACGTTTTGGACATCTCACCGGGACACTCTTTCTCTTCTATCTAGTCACTAACTCAATCGTTTCTGGCGCAAAGTCAGTCACCTCAGGATCGAAGTTAGTTCTCAATTCAGCATTTCCGCGACTTGTCCTACCTATCGCCGAGACCCTTATCGCTTTGATGCGTTTTATCCCGACCATGATCGTCTTGCTTGGCATACATCTTGCTTTGGGACTTCCCTTCACCATTCATATGCTCTGGGCGCCAGCAATACTTCTTCTCGTCCTTGGGTTTGCACTGAGTTGCGCCATCATCGCCGCGACCATCAATGTCTACTTTCGCGATGCGCAAAATCTTCTTCCCTATCTTTCGCGAACCTTGCTCTATCTCTCACCCGTGCTCTATACCAGCGAGATGTTGGATCAACGTCTGAATTTCTTGACTGTCATAAATCCACTCTTCCCATTCTTGGATAGTTGGTCCGCAATCATGATTGAGGGGAGAGCGCCATTGATGAGTGATCTCATCCTCGGGCTTGGCTGGACCCTCGCACTCTTCTCACTCGGAAGTTACATTTTTCTAACTCGGGAGCGTGAGTTCGCTGTCCGCATCTAACTCACCTCGCACTCGAGAGAGCGCCGTCTCGATCAGATCACTTGGTCTTGTCTACACGACGACACTTGATCGCCGTCCCACACTTCGAAATCGTCTTGGCCGCCTTGCACGGCGCCAACGTCAGACTCGTATCGTCCATGCAGTCAAAGACCTCACCCTTGATATTCCTTACGGACAGGTGACGGGGATTATCGGCAGTAATGGAGCAGGTAAATCAACCTTGATGCGCGTTATCTCAGGGATCTTGCCTCCGACCTCAGGAAAGGTCGAAGTATTCGGAAAAGTCTCGACTCTGCTCTCGCTCGGAGTTGGCTTCAACAACAAACTTACTGGCAGAGAGAATGTATATCTCGGTGGCTTAGCTGCAGGAATGAGTCGCGACCAGATCGATGAGAAGTTCGATTCAATCGTGGAGTTCTCCGGCTTGGAAGATGTCATTGATGCACCGATGCGTACCTACTCCTCAGGGATGCAATCACGCCTTGCCTTCTCTGTAGCTGCATCGCTAGATCCTGACATCTTCATCATCGATGAAGCCTTAAGTACTGGAGATGCCCGATTCAAGGTGAAATCAATTGAGCGAATCCGCCAGATGAAAAGTGATGATCGTGCACTGATTGTCGTATCTCATGCACTTAAAGTCTTGCGAGAGATCTGCGATGAGATCATCTGGATGGATAAGGGAAGAATGGTCAAACGCGGCGAACCTCTTGAGGTGATCAAGGCCTATCGCGCTTTCTTACATGTCGGAAGTAGTCCTGAGACCGATGAGGATTTCTAGTCGCGCGATCTCGACTCTCGCCGTAACGCTTTTCATTTCGCTTCTTTCACCCCTCTCGGCAAATGCAAGCGCACCGGCAAAGTTCGTCTTCACTGGTTCTGGATATGGTCATGGCGTTGGCATGAGTCAATACGGAGCCAAAGGAATGGCAATGGAGAGCGCGACCTCTGCCATGATTTTGAGTCATTTCTACCCTGGCACATCTCTACTTCCAGGAGACGATACTCAGCTGATTCGAGTCAATGTCGGTCATAAACAACGCGATGCTTCACTGACCATCAAGTCAGAGAGCGGGACCGTCACCTTGATTCGCGGAAGATTCCTTATTAATCGCCCAGTTCCAGAGAGCGCAGTTGTAGGTAGCTATAGCGGAGATATCACTATCTCGATGACGAGCATCGCAGGAAAGATTGAGATCACGCGTTCATCGAAACTAGCGAAGTTTTCAAGCCTTGAACCTGATGATGATTGGACGATTCGCTGGGAGAGCGAAACAGTCGTGACGCTTCGAACTGCGGCACGAAATTACCTTCTTAAATATGGTCAGCTCAATCTCAAGCGTGTGGCAAATGATGTCGGGCCGGGGGAGATGGAGATAACCACGACCTTAAGACTTGGCGATCAATATCTCTACGGACTCGGCGAAGTTCCTTCATCCTGGCCCGAGGCAGCCCTTGATGCACAAGCGATTGCAGCAAGAACATTCGCTCTCTCGAAGTTGCCGAGTATTCGTAAAGCATGCGACTGTCATATCTACAGCACTATCCGGGATCAGAACTTTGTCGGTTTTGGTAAAGAGAGTGAACCCTTCTATGGGATTCGTTGGCGAAACGCGGTCGATCGCACGCGAAATCAAGTCATCTTTTTTGAGGGCAAGCCGATTCAATCCTTCTTCTTTAGTAGTAGTGGCGGCATGACGCAGAATGTGAAAGATGTCTGGGGCGGAAAGCTTGCCTATCTTGTCAATCGCCCTGATACCTGGAGCGTTAACGTTGCGATCAATCCTCGCTATGCAAAGTGGCGTAGAGAAGTCTCTCAGGCAGTGATGGCGAAAGCATTTGAGTTGAAGGATCTCGTGCGGTATCAAATACTTGAACGTTCGATAACAGGAAGTCTCTTGAAGATTCGCGGAATTGATAGCGAGGGACGAGAGAAAATACTTACTGGAGAGCAGTTCAGGTCTCGAGTCGCCCTGCCATCTACCTGGATAAATCTCTCTGGAGTAACTGCCGATGGCGAGCCAGAACGCGAACCACCTTCAGAGCAAGTGATTGAGATCTGCCTCGATCTCTTTAGATTCTCGCAACAGCGAAGAGAAGCATGCGAGCAGGGAGAGATTCTTCGCGAGCGCCCTTAATCGTTGGCGTGAAGGAGTGAGTTAAGCCCACTCCATTCGCCGCTTTTTGTCATCGCTTCGATTGCGCCGTTACTGGAGTTTCGTCTAAAGAGAAGTCCATTCGCTCCAGAGAGCTCTCGTGCTTTTACCGTTCTTCCATCGGGAAGAGAGACCTTTGATCCCGCCGTGAGATAGAGACCAGCCTCAAGGATGCAGTCATCACCGAGTGAGATACCAAGCCCCGAGTTCGCCCCGAGAAGTGAACGCTTTCCAACTGTGATTACTTCTTTCCCGCCACCTGAAAGTGTCCCCATGATCGATGCGCCACCGCCGATATCACTTCCATCATCTACCGTGACGCCTGCTGAGATTCGCCCCTCGACCATTGATGCGCCAAGTGTTCCAGCATTGAAATTAACAAAACCTTCATGCATCACAGTTGTTCCAGGTGAGAGATAAGCACCAAGCCTCACTCGATTTCCATCAGCGATCCGCACGCCTTCTGGTACGACATAGTCAAGCATCCGTGGAAACTTATCTACACCAAAAACTGTGACATGTCCGAACTCGATTCGAAGACGTTCTCGAACTGAAGCGAAGCCAGAGTTAGCCGCTGGACCGAAGTTAGTCCAGACCACGTTCGGTAGTTGAGCGAAAATTCCTTCGAGGGATTGTCCATGTGGTTTGACGATGCGATGTGAGAGGAGATGAAGTCGCAGATATGCATCACATACACTCTCAATCTTCTGATCAAGATTGATCTCAATTGCTACTGGTTCGCGATGAACCCCGCGTATCTCTTCATCTTTTCGTCCTGACGTGATGAATTCCTTGAGAGATGGCGCTTTGGCATCGGCGATCTTGCCAAGACCCAGGGAGTGGAAATAAGTATCGAGCACGCCACTTTCATGGATTGTTGCGATACCGAATCCGTAAGCAACGCGCCCAGAATGCTCTAAGCCTGCCGAATCCGACGATGACATGGCTTAACGCTATCAAGTGCAGAGGGAGTTCTGAGAATGGTCAATTACTCTGGCCTCATGAAGAAGCGGGTTGCTGTCTATTGCTCATCCTCTACCGCTATCCAAGAGCGCTATATCGATCTCGCCTTCGGAGTTGGTTCTGCTATCGCAGGTGCAGGATGGGAGTTGGTCTGGGGCGGCGGGAAGATCTCGATGATGGGCGCAGTAGCGCAGGGTGCGCGTTCGCGCGGTGGGCAAACTATTGGCGTCATACCGAGCAAGTTGAAGAAGATCGAATTTGTCGATGACGAAGCCTTCGAAATAATCGAAGTTGCAGATATGCGCGAGCGAAAGGGAAAAATCGAATCACTCTCTGACGCATTTATTGCGCTCCCCGGAAGCCTTGGCACGCTCGAAGAACTCTTTGAAATCTGGGTCGGTGGCTATCTGGATTTCCACCAGAAGCCAATCGTAATTTTGGATCCCTTCGCCACCTATCGCTCACTTCATTCTCTACTCGATGATTTAGATCGAGAGAAGTTGATGAAGCCCGGACAACGAGGCCGAGTCCATTGGAGCGATACTGTTGAAGACTCCATTGAATTCTTACGGGGAACTCTCTAATGCGCCCGCTGCGCGAGTTTGCGCTCACCATCGAGATAGATGCTCCCATCGAAGCAGTATGGAATGAGATCATCGATTGGCAGGGCCAATCAGAATGGATGCTTGCTACTCGGGTCTATGACGATGGCGAAAGCCCCGAAGGAATCGGTCATCGACTCCGCGCCTTCACTGGGCTCTTTGCAAAGCGAAGCAGACTGATTGGGGTGATGGATGAGATGGTGGTCTCGCAGTGGAAACCGCCAACCTTCACTCGCGTGGAACATATAGGGAAAATAATCAAAGGTTATGGAACCTTCACTCTCTCCACTGTTGGAGAAAATCGAACTCGATTCGATTGGTTTGAGGAGATAAATGCTCCTGCCGTGATACTTGCCGTGATAAAAATCCCTACTCTTCTTGGGGTTTTCATCTCGCTGAGACGTTTCAAAAAGATCGTGGAATCAAAGGGTTTCACTTCGCCGAGATGAAGGAGCAAAAGGAGTCATCTTCACCTTTTTCTTCGATGGCTCAACTCATCGCCGCCCTACCTGAAGAGGAGCGGATAGTTCTTACTCTCTTCTATCTCAAGTCAGAGAGCGCAGCTGCGATTGCACAGCGCCTTGCTGTACCAGAAAGAGCAGTAGAAAGCGTCTTGATTTCTGGTCGTTCTCGACTCTTGGCCTCACTTGGTCTTGCTACCTCCAATGAGGCTCATGATCACGCTCAGGACGGCAAGCAGGAGTAGCTCTCTCCCCGCCAATTTCCCACGAGAAGGCTTATCGGGGATAATTCCGCCCTTACCTCGGAATTCCAAAGATTCTTCCCCGACAGGGGATTCGGATGGGAGTCGACATGGCCGCTATGAAACCTCGAACAGGCGATGGCCCCATGGAAGTAACTAAAGAGGCGAGAAGTTTGGTCATGCGCATACCACTCGAGGGTGGCGGTCGACTCGTTGTCGAACTCAATCAAGAAGAGGCTCGCAGTTTGGCTGATTGCCTCCATGCTGCAGTTAACCTCATCAAGAAATAGTCCTCACTACTGAACGGATCACCGTGAACCGTTCCATCCCTTCTTTAACGCCAGCAAAGCCACGCGGGAAAAATAGAAACCTCTCGGCCATAGATGTAATCGCGATTGGCTACCGAAAAGATTCAAAGAAAATCATCTTCCTTCCCAGTAAGAAAGAGATATTCGAGATCTCTTCGATCTCCACTCGAAAGAAGCTCGTGGCGCAAATGAGAGCGTTGATGCAAAGGCCGGCGAAATCTTTCTAGCTCCGCTGGCGAAAGGTCCATCGATTGCTTTCTATGCAATCGGAAGCGCAAGCGTCCCAGATCTTCGTAAAGCTGGTTCAACTCTTGGTCGCCGCTTCAAAGGAAAAGGTCAGCGCGTTCATCTCACTGGTCCCCTTGAGACTGCCTTTATCGAAGCGCTGATACTTTCGAATTACAGCTGGAGTGAAAAGAGCGGTGCCATACCCGCAAATCCCAGCTTCACTTTCGATAGTGGTGCAATTAATCAAAAAGATCTCGATGCCACGATGGTAATACTCACCTCGCTCTGGCGAGCCAGGGATCTCATCCACACTACCTCGAACCTCAAATCTCCGGCTTGGGTTGCAGGAGAAGTGAAGAAGATGGCGAAGGGGATTGCACAACTTAAGGTTGAAGTTAAAAGTGGCAAAGAGCTAGCAGAGTTTGGTGGTCTTCGTGCAGTCGGTGGATCATCGACAGTTCATCCACCGCGCTTTGTCCAGATGACTTACTCCCCTCGTGGCGCAAAACGACATGTCGTCCTTGTCGGTAAAGGGATCACCTTTGATACTGGTGGCGTCTCGCTGAAACGACCATACGAAATGATGGTTGCGATGAAGACCGATATGAGTGGTGCAGCGGTTGTGAGCGCTGTGACACTTGCGGCAGCAAAGTTGAAGCTTCCCGTCAAAGTGACAGGGCTCTTGATGCTCGCAGAGAACACGATTTCAGCAACGGCACAGAGACCCTCAGATGTCATCAAACATTACGGCGGCACAACTGTTGAGGTCATCAATACCGATGCCGAAGGGCGCCTGGTCCTTGCCGATGGATTGGCATTTGCTGATCTTCACTTAGATCCAGATTTCTTGATTGATGTCGCAACGCTCACCGGAGCAGCATCACTAGGACTTGGAAAGCAATATGCAGCGATGTACACGAGAGACAATCGTCTTGCGAAGAATCTCCATGAGTTAAGCCTCGGGGCCGGCGATCCACTCTGGCATATGCCGCTGATTGATGATTATGCGATCGCACTTGCAAGTGATGTCGCAGATTTCAATCACACAGCAGATAAGCCGAAATTCGGCGCTGGCTCTGTGACGGCTGCGCTCTTTCTTGAAAAGTTCGTTGGCAAGCGCAAGTGGGTCCATCTCGATATCGCAGGCCCTGCTCGCTCAGAAGTTGATGCAGGTGAATTCGTCAAAGGTGGCACAGGTTTCGGCGTGAGAACACTGACGAGATGGTTGGCGACGCTCTGATGACATCCTCACTTCCATTCGTGCCACAACGAGGCGACATGGCCTCTTATAGCGAGAGCCTCTTTCCCGAATCTGACGTCATCACCCACGCCCGAGCGCGCGGCCAAGAATTCGGAATTCCCAATACTGAGCAACTCATCGGCTCATTGATCAGATATCTCGCCGAGTTGATCGGTGCATCCGCTGTCGTCGAAGTAGGAACTGGCACAGGAGTTAGCGGTCTCTATCTTCTTGAACTTCCTCACCTCACGCTCACATCAATCGATGCCGAGATGGCACATGCGAAGGCTGCCCGCCTTGCTTTTGATGAGGCAGAGATCTCACCAACGCGCTATCGATTAATCACAGGCGCAACTAAGGAAGTAATCGGCAAACTTGCAGATAATTCGTATGACATATTCGTCATGCGCCAGACCCGAGATAGCGGAGATAGTGACTACCTCGTCGATGCACTGGGCCACGCCGAACGATCGCTTCGCCCCGGAGGTCTACTGATCCTTGATGCAGTTTTAGGTGGCGGCAAGGTCGCAGACCCAACACAACGAGATGATCAGAGCATTGCCAGGAGAGAAGTAATCCGCGCTATCCGCGCAAGCAAAAAGTGGCGCCCACTGCTCTTGCCACTTGCAGATGGAGTTATGGTTGCAACGAAGTCGATGGCGACCGAGTAAGTCTCACAGCGGAGATTCAGATGCGTTACTCAGTGAAAGAAGTTATTGTGAATGATGTGATGGAAGGAAAGAAGAAGTGAACTCAGAGTTGAACCCAGAGTCGA
Organism: Actinomycetota bacterium; assembly: GCA_010028225.1. GTDB lineage: Bacteria > Actinomycetota > Actinomycetes > Nanopelagicales > Nanopelagicaceae > SYAN01. The sequence goes on along the minus strand of RGOY01000018.1, from coordinate 547 downwards.
ATTCAGCTTCGAATTCAGCTTCGAATTCAGAATTGAATTCAAGCCAAGATTTCGCGACCCGGCGTGGTGGTTTTGTTGGCGCATCTGGTCACACGAGTTGGTGGAGCGCACCAACAGGTTCAACCTCTTCGAGAAGTTTTGCAGGCAGTGAATCGAAACCGCGGCGCAAAGTAGGGATAGCGGCGACTGTGATCATTGCCCTGATCGCCGGCCTCGGTGGCGGAATCGGCGGGGCATTCCTTGCCGATCGTGAACTCATTTCAACTAATGCCAATCTCGTTACCGTCAATGACACGATCGAACGTGCACCAGATTCCATCGCAGGAATCGCTGGACGAGTCATTCCCTCCGTTGTCTCGATAACTACCCGCACTAAGAATGGTGGTGGAACAGGCTCTGGCTTCTTCATTAGAAGCGATGGCTTCATCCTCACCAATAACCATGTGATCAGTGCTGCTGCAACCAACAACGGCTCCATCACCGTCAAACTCAACAATGGAAAATCATTCAAAGCACGAGTTGTCGGAAGAATTGCTTCATACGATCT
>RGOY01000170.1 GCA_010028225.1 Actinomycetota bacterium | reverse complement strand
ACAACCCCGTCGCCTTCAGGATCTGGCGCAGCAATATGGTGCCCATCGGATGTGATACCTGCGCCAAGAACTTCACAATATATTCGTGCAGAACGGGCCTTGGCAGAGTCGTAATCTTCAAGGATTAATACTGCTCCGCCTTCTCCAAGGACGAATCCATCGCGGGCGGTGTCGTATGGACGTGAAGCCTTCTTCGGCTCATCACTTCTCGTTGAAAGCGCTTTCATCGAAGCAAAAGCTGCAAGTGGAAGTGGATGTATCGCTGCCTCAACGCCACCGGCAAAGACGAGATCTGCCTTGCCTTCTCTAATCATGCTCAAACCTTGCGCTACCGCTTCAGCACCTGATGCACATGCACTCACTGGCGTGTGAACTCCAGCGCGAGCCCCAAATTCCAAACCAACATGGGCCGCCGGTCCATTGGGCATCAACATCGGAACCGTATGCGGACTTACATGACGCGCGCCCTTAGTTCGCCATATGTCATATTGCTCGATAAGAGTTGAAACGCCGCCGATTCCAGATGCGATTGCAACTGCAGTCCTCAAAGGCGCGAGGGTGGGTGATCCTGCGTCAGCGAATGCCTCACGAGCGGCGATGAGTGCGAATGCCTCGGATCGATCAAGTTTCCTCAAAGCGATTCGATCCATCACTTCGCTGGGATCGACAGCGACGGGGGCTGCAATAGATACGGGTAACGACGAAGCCCACTCTGCTTCGATTCGCTTCACACCCGATTGACCTGCAAGCAGCGCTCGCCAGGTCGTTGCTACGTCACCGCCGAGAGGAGTCGTCGCACCAAGGCCTGTGACGACTACGCGACGCGACATTGTATGGAGTTATGCAGCTGCTTTGACGATGTATGCGACAGCATCGCCAACAGTCTTCATATCACTCACGGCTTCATCAGGAATCTTGATGCCGAAACGTTCTTCTGCAGCGACAACTACTTCTACCATCGAGAGCGAATCGACATCCAAGTCGTTGGAGAAATCTTTGGAGCTCTCCACATCGCCCGGCTTGATTCCTGCAACCTCTTCAAGTATCTCCTTAAGACCTTGCAGTACTGCACTCTCACTCAGAGCCATCTCTTCTTTCCTCTCTACTGTTCCTTTTGATTAATCTGTCTTCTTAATCTGCATTCTTGATCTGATTTTGCCTTACGTTATTTTTTCACGTTCCAAACTTTGGTTCTGGTGGGAGCAACGCTACCTGCCCGGCATAGACCAATCCTGCTCCAAAACCAATCATCAGCGCACTCTTTCCATGTAAATCGGGCCTCTCTGTCAGGAGCGCATCCATAGCGAGTGGTATCGATGCCGCCGAGGTGAGGAATGAATGCATCCAGCGTTTCAACAGTGAGTCCAGCCTTCTCGATTGCCTTGAGCGCTATCGGTGCCATTTCATAGACGGCCCAACGAAAAACAGTCTGTCCGGCCATCGAAATTTCCGGCCACGATTTCTCAGTCGAATCTCTGATCTCTAACCACGAAGGTTCAAGAGCAATTGCTTCGCGGTTAGTGGCATCCGATCCCCAGACCATCGGTCCGATACCGCTTTCTTGCGAAGGGCCAACAAGGACCGCCCCCGCCCCGTCGGCAAAAATGAAGGCAGTGCCACGATCATCCGGGTCAGTGAAATCAGTCAATCTTTCCACGCCCACAACGAGAACATATTGAGCAGTACCAGCGCGGATGAGATCAGAAGCCATGCCAAGTCCGTAACAAAATCCAGCACAAGCAGCAGAGATATCGAATGCTGCTGCTTTGGGATTTCCTAACTCTCGAATTAGTTCCGTCGCACCGCTAGGTGTTTGATACGGATAACTCACAGTTGCCATGATGACCGCATCAACCTCGCTCATTTCAATTCCAGCTCGCTTTAGCGCTACCTCTGATGCTGCTTTAGACATCGCAATAACTGTCTCTTCTTTTGATGCAAATCGTCGCGACTGGATTCCGGAGCGCTCTCGGATCCATTCATCACTTGAATCAATTCGATCAACAATCTCAGAATTGGGAACGACTCGTGATGGCCGGTAAGAGCCGACAGAGAGGATTCGCGACTCTTGATTCGGAGTTGAGAAATCAAGCTTCATTGCAAATCTCCTTGAGCAGGCCGAGTTGACACACCATCATTATCGGGCCCCTTCGAGGAATTCTTTGGCAGATTCGATATCTGAGGGGCTTTTGATTGCACATGTACGCACGTTTGGAAGTTCGCGTTTGATCAGGCCAACTAAGGTCCCCCCTGGCGCGACTTCGACAACATGGGTGACGCCTAGTTCCTCCATTCTCTTCATGCAAAGATCCCATCTGACAGGACGTGAAATCTGTGAAACCAGTCGATTCATCACTTCGCTACCGGAGTTAACGACCATTCCATCTTGATTGGAGAGCAAGGTTGAAACTGGATCGTGGAACTCTCTGCCCAGGACAAATTCTTGAAATCTTGATTGGGCAGGTGCCATGTAGTGGGTATGAAAAGCCCCCGCAACTTCCAAACGGCGAACTCTGCAGCCAGCTGGGGGATGCTCCGATAACTTCTGGAGATCTCTCACAAGTCCAGCAGCAACGATCTGACCTGCACCATTTTCATTGGCTGCCTCAAGATTAAGTTTCTTCAGGTGGGTGATCACCTCATCTCGAATTCCGCCAAGTACTGCGCTCATTCCGGTTTCGATCTCAGCCGAAGCTGATG
>RGOY01000169.1 GCA_010028225.1 Actinomycetota bacterium | reverse complement strand
CTGAATGAAAGACAGCGACTACCGTTGGCGCAGCAAGACCATGCTCATTGAAGACTCGAGAAGCCGTTTGGGCTATTCGCCAGGTAAATCCGTTTGTCGATGTCCTTCTGTCGAAGATATTTTGACCGTCATGAGTGACCAATAGATGTTGGCTTCCTGACGGGCGCCATACATCAACTCGTCGCCCAGCAAAGTCGAAACGTTCGATTGGTTCTCGAACGCCACGAACGGAGTATGACTTCACTCGCTGCATAGCGGGCGAGTCTAGATTAAGCCTTCTTGAATCCCTTCGGGCAGACAGGCTTGACGCCAGTCACCTTGCGGGTCTTCTTCCCATTAGTACAGGTGATGGTCTTGCTCTTGGACTCTTTGACGCCGCCACCAGCGAGAGACATGTTATTTGTACCGCTTCCTGCGCCGGCGTTGTTATTTGTTCCAGTCACGGCACCGACAGAGTTATTTGTGCCTGAAACTGCACCTTTGGAGTTATATTCAGGATTAAGCGAGATATCAACCGAAGGGTCTGGGAATTCAAATCCAGAGACCGAAATGATGATGTGCTCCTTCTTCACCGCAACATTCTTCGTTGCACCCGAAGAGCCGCCAGAGCCAGTCCTGATCGAAACGACGAGGGCAGAGGCTGCTTCTTGTGGCTTATCTAGACCCCAGAGTGCTTTAGCTTTGGTCCAGATGCTTTGTAGCTAAAAGTCTTAGTTGCCGTAACCCATGTAGGAGTTGAAAGTTTGCAGATTCCATTTGATCCCACATAGAGACGCCCTGTGGTTCCTTCAATTCCATAGCCTTTATCGTCATTTTTTGGAACGAAGATTGTGTTGAACTGACTTACGAGCGCCGCCGCTACTCCGACATCTCCCGAACAATCACGAGATGACTTAGCGAGAGGAACTTTTACTGGATAGCCGGTGAACTCAATTGTGTTGTATCCCGATGCTTGTGCGAATACAACTGTTCCATCAGTTCCAACACCAAAGGTAACTCCAGGTTCGAAATTCGCCACACGGAGCTTTATCGTGATCGCAACATCTGGATTGAGATTGACTGAGTAATTTGTCGCTGTCGCAGAGTTTGCTGCCTTGACCGCACCCCCTGGAGAGAGCGTCGGTTTTGCATCAGCAAAAATCCATGGTGCGAACGGATTCGCCTGTTTCACATCAAGGAATAGGCCATCGTAATTCTCGCCGTCAAAAGCACCTTGCGCCGTCCATCGACCAGCAAGATCGCGTCCAGCAACGACGCCCTCACTCTTTGATGCCGCAGGACCAGCTCCTCCTGTGGCTACCCACTGAAGCGCAATAGCCGCAAGACCCACTGGCTGAACCGAGACTGACTCAATGCAATAGTTATTTGCGGCATTTACTGAGCATGGGCCAAAAGGTTCCGTAGGAAGCGTCACCGCACCATGTGCCATAGGGGCAGGGACAAAGAGAAGAGCTGCCAATAACGATATCGAGGCAGAAATCCAACCTGCCTGCTTTCTTGTCTCTCTTCTCATTCTCTCTCCTATCGCTAACAAAGTTAGTTTTTCACTAACTTTCTCGTGGTCAAACTTTCTTGAAACCTGTTGGGCACTTGGGTTTGACGGCTGTGACCTTCTTAATTTTGCCACTCTTGGAACAAGTTATCGTGGTCTTCTTAGAACTTTGTGTGACCTTGGAACTCGCCGCAGCCGGCGTTACGACAGGAGTAGGTGTCGGAGTGGGGGTAGGCGTAGCGCTCGCAGTTGGCGACGGGGTCGGAGTGGGAGTCGCTACCGGCACCGGATCCTGCTTCAACTTAATTCGAACTGTCGGATCAGAGTAGGTGAAACCGTTGGCTGACATAAAAAGGAAGCCATTCTTTTCACCGATTACGGTGGTAGCGACCTTGCTCGTTCCATCGCTGCCTAGAATCTCGATTTCTGCCTTGACTGGAGCATCAGAGAACTTGTAGATACATCGAGCAACTTTCGAATCGAGAAGTAAATCGTAACTCCCGATATTGTCCTCACCTTTTTCGTTGACATGAGGAGAGAGAACTTTGTAGTCCAGCGATGAAGAATCTGCGTTGTATGAGGGTGGGCCAGCGCTATAGATCATAGAATTTGTGGTGACAATTCCTGATACAGCTGTTGAATCAGCGGAACACGATTGAATTGTATCTGCAGACCCTCCTTCATTCCAGAAATCGAGTGTTCGAACACTCCAGTACTCTCCCGTTCCTGAAGATTTGTCTTTGACAACGGGAAGGAAAAGTTTAGTTAAATCAAATGCAAATGCCCCGGAATTCCCCGGCATCATGTATCCCCCGCCAGTATTGCCGCAATCACCCAGCGAGTTACAACTGAACTTGGCATCAACAAAATCCACCAATGCCTGGCCCCATTGGCTCGATGGAACCTGCTCTCGAATATAAGGAACTTTTACAGGTGTTGCCTCTATGTTGTAGTCGAATCGCCCACCCGACTTTGTAATCGAAATTTCTGGCCTATAAATTCTGCCGTGAAACCAACCAGACAGTTCATTCGGTAACGACACTGTCATTCCAAAGCGATAGCCCGTTGGAAATGTCGCACGTTCAAAGCAGAGCCCTGTCTCGGTCATCACACATTTGTAGTCTGGACGACCGTTAGAGCCAATCGTGTCTGCTCCTCTGATTTGATAATTCGTAGTGCCTGGTTTGAACTCAAACTTGTTCGGTCGAAAGTCACCGGAAACTTCTCGTACCGCCGCAATGC
>RGOY01000168.1 GCA_010028225.1 Actinomycetota bacterium | reverse complement strand
CACTTCTTCAGATTTGCCGTAAACAACTGACTGAATGAGCAAGTCTTCACCTTTGATGCCAGTGCCCTTGGCCCGGTAGCAATCAGCAGCAGAGATTGACTCGTGATGACCACATTGGCCTACGACTGGATCAATTTTGTTCCGCGTTTGCCGGTACTCCTCGGTGATCTTCCAATTAGGAACCCAATCGGGGTTTTTCTCGGGTATGGTGGCAACCCAACTCTTACTTGCCTCATCAAAGAATTCGATGGATTCGACGCAGTTGTCGGTCAGGTTCCAAAGTCCGCAGTTTCTCCACCAGTCATTTTGATCCGCAGTCTCAGCGTTGACTTGAGATGGCAGGAGAAGGGAAGCACCCAGGCTTGTGGCTAGAAGTAGGACTTTCCATCGCCGCATGCGCATTATCGTATTGGCAGAGTCCAGAATTTTGCGTGTTTCCCCTATTCATCTCGCATCTCTTTTGCCACGATAAGCCTCTCTGGGCGGTGGAGGCTTCGATGAGCAATAGCGGTGAGGAACAGGTAAGAAGGGTCGGGTACCGATACCTTTTTCTGGCAGTAACTCTCTTCATCACCACTATCACCCCTTCAGTGCATGCGGAAAGCTACACAGACCCTGATGGTCCAATGTGGGTAACTTGTGCCACCGGTTTTCGATCGGATGACTGTGTCGACAACCTTGAGTATTTTGACAATAAATCCAACACCTGGATTTCTGGAACTATCCAGAAAAACGAACTCTTTGACTACACAATAAAGAAGCGATCCCAGCAGCAACGGAAGTCACCCAGTGACATCTCTTGCGGAACAGAGATGAGCGCGTGGAACGATGCCTGTTTCGTATTTCCTGGTATCGGTGATAGCGGGTCAGCGCTGATTATCGCCGTGCAGGCGGCGCGGTGGCAAGAGAACGTGACTGGAGGACTTTATGCAGTCAATGGACCAGTGAATTCGCTCCGGAAGAGAGATGATTTACCAATCCCAGGTCTTCCCGACGGAAGTAAGTGGCGCATGACCCTCAAGTCAAAGTTCCTCAATACTTCTGGCTCGTGGATTCAAGGGACGATGAAGAATCCTAACTTTGTATATCAGAAGAACTCCGATGGGGTAGATAGAGCAGTCATTACAGGGGAGAGCCTCTGGGTTCAGTTTTCATTCTTAGATGATGATCAGTGTGGTCCAACGGCAAAGCCGAAAAATGAGAGTTTTGCCGAGTACAAGTCAAATGTTTGGAAGTTCTGGATAACTCCGTATATCTATGAATTAGAGAAAGCTAAAAATCTAAAGCCAGGCGGAATGATAATCGCCACCAATGGATCCTGCGGAAATGGTGCCTATTTTGATGCGAAGGAGGGGATCCTCGGTATCCGAATGGGTGGACCTCACTTCAATTTTGAAGGCGGCCTCAATAGCGGCTGGGCGGAAGCAAGTATCCGTGGCGACTTAATTCGAACTGCATTCGAAGTCGAACCTAAAGCACTTGGCACGGTAAAGGTTGAGATTTACTACGATGATGGTTCAAGCGAATTAGCCACTTCAAGCACAAAATATGTCGAAGAGACTGACTCAATCGAAATCCGAAGCTATGGCTTCCATTTCTCGCAAGCCGATATCAAGATGAAGATAAGCCAATCTGGAAGAATCACAAAGAATTCTGTAACTTCGAAAACCTCAATTAAGTCCGTCGCTGGTTCGGGAAGGCTTCAAATCACTTGTGTCAAAGGACAACAAGAAAGGAAGATATATTCAAATAGCAAGTCAAAGTTGGTTTGCCCGAAGGGTTGGAAGAAGTCTTGAGATTACGCTTTTTCGCCGTACCTTTGGTGATATTGCTGGTAGCAGTAGTTCAAGTTCACGCAACTGCGGCAGGGCCGGGATCAGATACTTCAGGCTTTTCGTCAACTGCTCCACTTGATCGCGACTCTGAATTCTTCATCTCGCTCAACCCCAACAAAGCGGTATCTGGCACCAATGATTATTTTGGCGTCGGGTTCACGGGTTCCGAGCTGGCTCAGCCAGTGTCGCATATTCACGTGATGAAGCGACTTCCGACTGGGGGAGTTGGCAATCTCCACCTTTGTGATGGAGCTACAGACCCGACTTGTCAGCCGAAAGACTGGGACGCAATAACCATCTATTCGGTAATTGGAAACTGTGTCACCGATATTAATGGCGGTTGTGTTAAGAGCTTCACCCTGACCCTTCCAAATGGGAAAGTCATCGAAGCAAAGCCTTTGAATCTAATTCCAACAGGTTCAAAGGGAATTAGAGGGCAGTCCCCCACTCAAGGTGCCGGAGCTTTTCCCGCAGGACATTCGACGTGGATTTGGCGAGCTGATGGGTTAAATCCGAACGGTGAACAAGACTTTCTTCTCTCAGGTGTGATTACAAGCGGGGGAACTGCAAGCTCGACCAGTAGTGGGCAATGGTTTGTTCGCCCAGACAGTTTTCGGTTCGAAGTATTTCCAGTTACACGAGAGCTGTCACCTTTGTTGAAAGCACCGGTTGTCCGTGAGTATGCCGAGCAACCAAGTGGCAGAATCAACGTCGGAATTCCCATTCAACCAGCATGCCTTGCTGTCGATGAAGGTGTTTGTTTCCACCGAGGGAAGTTTGTTGATGGGGTGAAAATCAAAATCGTGATGGAGATCCCTAAGACAATTTCTGGTTGGCTCAATGGTCGGCTGAGAGACCCAATCGTTTCAGTCAAAGGTATCAATTCAAGTTTTGATCAGATTGAGGTTGAAGCCGCGCCTGCAGAA
>RGOY01000167.1 GCA_010028225.1 Actinomycetota bacterium | reverse complement strand
CGCCTTCAGTTCCTTCATCGAGGCGAGGAAATCTTCGCTAGAAGCGACTAATGGCGCAACCTTGGCTCGGGGTCTTCTTATCGGCGTGAGTTCTCTTTTGGCAGAAGAAGTATCAACTTCACCGTTGCCAACTTCTTGCCCAGTAACCATCAAATCTTCATCTGACTTTGTGTTGTTTCAGCGGCGGCGAGTGAGGGCGGTAACTCCATCGGGGAGTGGAACGATTCCCGCCACCATCTCCAGGAGCGCAAGCCATGCCTTCGCATGATTTACCAGCGAACTTCCATCCGTTGGAGTCCACGATCCTCGAATCTCAATCTCTGATTGATCGGGCTGTGGCGCAAGTTGTCCGAATGACTTGCTCGCAACCCGAGTGACGGTGCCACTCATCGCAATGGCATGTGCTTCACTGCTTTCAAGTGAATCTTTAAGCCAACTCCATCCAACATCATTGAGTAATGGATCTGCAGCCATCTCGTCATCAATCGGTGCCCTGACGAATGTGACGGCACGAAATTCTCCTTGCCATGCCTCTTTGTATTGTGGATCGGCAAGTAGGACGAATCGCCCCGTTGCAAGATAGTCATCACTATCGTCAAAGGAGCCATCTCCAGAATCATCGAAAGGTCTAGAAGGAATTTCGGCAGTAATGGCATATGCGTGAGGTGCGAGCTTCGAAGGCGGCGGGACTTCTTCCATGATTACTTCAGAGCGAATGGGTATGAGCGAAATTTGATGGATGAAGTCATCAAAATACTGAGAGATCATCGACATCAAGTAAGAAGAGTCTCTATCAGTGAGATGTTTGAAAAGTTTGGAGAAGACACAAGGAAAGGGTAGAAGCAGAGATGCGTCAGATGTGGGAGGCGCGAGTAGCCTTTGCCAGTTATGGCAGCCATCCTTGCTCTCCTTTCAAGTCTTCTCTGGGGAAGTGCAGATTTCCTTGGTGGAACTCTCTCCAAACGTCATCGCGCTTTTGCAGTCACGGGCCTCTCACAAGTTTTCGGTCTCTTAGTAGGTCTTATCGCAATGGTTGTGACTGGTGCTTACCTTGCACCGACACTTGCACTCGATGGATTCTTCGTATCTGGCGCTATTGCGGGAGTTGCTGGACTCATAGGTTTGATTTCGCTCTACTCAGGACTTGCAACAGGAAGAATGGGTGTTGTCGCTCCAATAAGTGCGCTCTCTGCGCTGGTTCCACTTGCGATTGCCTACATCGAAGGAGAGCGAGTTAATGCGCTTCAAGTTCTCGGTATGGCAGTCGCACTTGCTGGAGCTTTTATGGCCAGCGGCCCAGAGCTTCGAGGTGCATCAATTCGGCCAATACTTCTTGGACTCTCAGCCGCAGTTTTCTTCGGAATATCTCTGACCTTTCTTTGGCAGGGATCAGAGCAGAATCCACTCTTGACTATGGTCTCTATGCGTATTGCATCAGTTTCGATAGTGATTAGCGTTGCAGTCGCATTTCGAAATCGTGGAAGTTTCACGAAGCGAGATATGCCGGCACTTCTTTTCATTGGCTCTGCTGATTTTCTTGCAAATCTAACACTTGGGATAGCAACCACTAAAGGGCTTGCCTCTGTCGCTTTTGTTCTGGGCTCACTCTTTCCGATCGTTACGGCCTTACTTGCATTTGGCATTCATAAAGAGCGACTCTTGAAGGTTCAATATTTTGGAATTTTGGCAGCTGTTGCTGGAGTAGCAACAATCGCAGCAAGTTAGCGTGTCACTTAGGCCGATAAACTTCGAAGACATCTTCATCGCCCACTTCTTGTGAAATCATCTGCCATTCTGAAATCTGATCGAGGCTAAATACGGGACTTGAAACATCATCACTTCGCCGACGCGTTCTCGTGAGATGAATCTGATTGATGACGTTAGCTTCGATAAGTTGATTGAGCAGTCTTGGCCCGGCTTCTACAAGTATCTTGCTCCCAAATTTCTTGGAGATTTCAACGAATTCGAGATGCCAATCACTGATTTCTCTCGTGCTCCGAGAGAATGAGATCACCGGTAGAGAGACCCTGTCGTAGGGCTCGCTCCGGAATGTCACACCGCCGACCACGATGCAATCGGCCCAATCTCTGAGTTGATGGAACCTCTTGCGGTCTTCCTTCGAGCTCAAATGTGCAGAATTGCTCCCAGCTCGCACCCTGCCGAGGGGGTCAATAAGAATGTTTGCGCGGGATTGATAGTCATGGGTCATGTCAGTGGTCGAATCTAGCCTTGAGGCATGATTATTGATTGCGAATCTTGTGCCCTCTTCGATCCCGCACTTGTTGAAAATCCCGCCTGTAATGATTGTGTCGTCTCGGTGATCATTTCGATGGAGACTCTGACTCGAAAGATCAGACCAGAGATTCCAGATGAGACTGAAGAGGCGCTCGCGCTTCTCTCCTCTCGTGGAATGGTGCCCCCACTGCGCTTCAATCCTGTGAATTTTGGCTGAGATCACGCTCAGCCTGTGATCTCAGATTGAGGCTCGCGTGAGTCGACCATTACCCTGCGACTCATGCGATTGCTTCGCTTCCTCTCACTTTCGCTCGCTCTCGTCATGGCGATCTCCTTGGCACCTCATGCCAGTGCCAAGCAGACCATTGAAGAGGTTCGCGCCCAGGTAATCATCCTTCAAGAGGATGCTGCTGAAGCGGCCGAAGGTGCACAAGCAGCTAAGGTCCAACTAGCAAGGCTTCGAAAGCAACTCCAATCAGTCCAAGCCCAAGAAGCAGACCAACAAAGAGCTCTAGGCAAACTATCACTTACTTTTCCAAGGTGAGATTTGAGAGTC
>RGOY01000166.1 GCA_010028225.1 Actinomycetota bacterium | reverse complement strand
ACAGAGTGGGAACAAAAATCAGTGAGTCATGAACGGACATTCGATCAATGATTATTTTGACCGATACCTCATTTGGGTGAAGCTTGCTGACGATCGCGCATATGCAAATCGCTCAACGTGGTCATTTAGAACCGTCCGCGAATACGGTCAGTATGAGAAATGTCTCTCTACGGGTGGAATTGCCGGAATTGTCACTACAAATTCCAATGCATATATTGCAGGTCCACCGAATTTTGATGGTGTTGAACTTAACTACAGAGTCGCTTCGCCACATTTTAATTCTCAAGGAAAGTTGCAGATTGGCACATACGATCTTGCGATTCGATCAGATGTCGCCCGCTGTCTGTACTCATTTACTGATGCTCCGATTCAGGCATCTTTGAGCATCGTTTATGCCGATGGCGGCGAGGGACAAAAGGCCACAACGGTAGTCAGCGAAAAAGGTGGATGGCTCACGCTCTCAGCTAAGGGTTTTACTTACTCCTCACCAACCGTGAAGGTTAAGTTGACGCAAGATAAGCCGGTAGTCGCTTCCCCGACTCCTTCTCCGTCGGCCTCTCCAACAGTCGCACCCACGACCTCAAAACAGACTTCTGCCGCTTCCTCGGTAGCGAAAAAGAAGTCAATCACTTGCGCTAAAGGCGCTATTTCAAAGAAGGTAGTTGCAGTAAATCCAAAGTGTCCGAAGGGATACAAAAAGATATGAAGCTTGTAAAGGCCGCTTCACTGGGCTTCGTTTCTCTTCTCTTGATAATGACCGGTACACCGGCAGCCAGCGCAGCGGCGTGGAGTTTGCCACTTGCCTCAGAGATAAAAGAGGGTGAGGAGTTGGTGGCGGTAGAGGAGGGAGTGATACTTACTCGCTCCACTCGCCAAGTTAACTTCGACGTAAAGAGTTCAGGAGTATTCCAAGGACGTATTTGTGATGTCGAGTATGAATCGGGAGATTGTGATCTGAACAATCCAGAACTAGATTTCTGGGGACGAGCCTTGATGGGTATCTGTGAATCCACCCTTGATTCCAACTGCATTGAGAGTTTTGGTCTTAGCACTACAAAAGGAGCAGAAGTTAAGGGGAGTTACATCAGAAGTGTCGGCACTCCACAATATGCTGCAATTCCTGAAAAGGGACTTCCTGCTTTCAAATCCACACCACTGTTTTCAGTTACTGGATTTGCTCATAAGGGCGGCGGTACTACTTATGCCCCGATTGTGGAGACCACTTTCAAATGGAATCGGTCCACCAAGAAGTTTTATGCATCTGCCTTCCAAGCAAATGTGATTCCATATTCTGAAGTTTCCGATCCAAAATACACTGCACCAGTATTTGCCAATCAAAAAAATGGCGATCGTGAGACAGTTCTTTATGCGGGAGTTGGAGATAACTGCGTCTGGCTGGAGAAATCCAAGTGTGGTGTCCCAGAGGATTTCTCTGATGATGTGCGAGTCCATCTCACAATTCGCTTAAGTAGCGATATTGCTGGCTGGTTTCGAGGCAGACTGACAAATCCAAGCATTACTGTCACTCCAGCCAACTCTGCGAGTAACAGCATCACGATTATCGGGGAACCAGTCTTGGTCTCTAGATTTGGTGCGATTGCGACTAAAGAGAACACAACGAGTCAGGAACAAACCCTTATCGCCGGTACGGGTGGTAATCCCGGGAGTTCGATATTTGCGGGTAGAGGACGACGCTACGTTTTTGCTCATTGGGGTGATTTCGCGTGGCTCGAAACCTTTAGAGATATCGCTAAAGACACGGCTCTTGGGTCCTCACGGGTTTGGAATGTGAGCTCCATTGCCGAGAATTCTGCGAATTCCTGTCTTGATGATAGAGGCAGGCTACTCGGTATCGTCACTACGAATGCCACGTTGTATGACGGCAAAGTTCCCGATTTCATTGATGGCGAACTGCGATACAAGGTTTCGGGAATGCACTACTTGCCGGATGGCAAGACTTTATCTAGTGGAACCTATGATCTTGTGATGCGAAGCGATACCGCCAGGTGTTTGTATAACTTCTCAAGTGCCCCCATTTCAGCCAGTATTGCCGTGATTTCAGCTTCGGGTTCTTCACAAGTAGCCACAACTGTCTCAGGTGAACGGGATGGTTGGCTCTATCTCTCTGCTGCAAACTTCACTTTTTCCTCGCCGACTATAAAGGTCAAACTGACTCAATCAGCACCAGAACCTTCAGCGACAGCCAGTCCTCAGCCGTCCCCCACCGCGTCAGTTGCCCCGTCTACTACCACGACAAAGCAAACCAATGTGAATGCGGGTGTAAAAAAGAAGTCGATCACTTGCGTTAAAGGCGCTACTTCAAAGAAGGTAGTGGCAGTGAATCCAAAGTGTCCGAAGGGATATAAGAAGATATGAAAATAAAGATTGCTATTCTCTCGTTTTCCCTTCTGTTTGCTGCTTCGAGCACCATGGCTCAAGCTCAATCCCCGAGTTCAAGAATAATTGGGTACTCGGTAACTGAAGGTGACACCTTGCAAACGAGTTATACCAACCTTACTACTGAAATTGATGAAGCACGCGAAACATGGTTATGGTGTGAGACAGTGGTCGACCCAGATTGTCTGGACAAGAACCTAAACATTCGAGCTTTTCTTTTGCCATGTGGACCAGAAGCAACTCTTGCATGCATCAAGGATGTTTACGCGATTGCGGCAGACGGCACTAGGGTCACTGCAAAATTCATTCGCTCGGTGTCAGTGAGCTCAACTATGGATATCAAAGAGGATAAATCACGACGTTTAGTAGCTGGAGTAGGTACGGGTGGGCTTTGGAATTTTGAAGGCCTGACACATGGCGGTGGTAC
>RGOY01000165.1 GCA_010028225.1 Actinomycetota bacterium | reverse complement strand
GGTGTCCACTGATGCATGCTCCAGAAAGAGTCATTCCTATCCCGAATGAGAACGCAGCAAGTGCGAGGGCCCAACTCACCGGGCCGATGTGAGCAGCCGGTGGAAGTCGGTCTGTTGATGTGTCAGGTAGGAACTGACCCAAGATGATTGCATAACCAATCGACCCGGTAGCGATCGCTGCAAGGATCGACAAGAAGGGGGTCGTGCTCTTGTCCTCGATTCCATCGCGGAAAATGCAAAAGAAGCAGAACCTGCCACGCTCGAGTATCAATCCGAGGCTGATCCCAATGAGAAGTGAGATGGATGCGTTCGAACTTTCAGGGTCACCAGAAAGGCGATAGGCGAGTACGAGTAGCGCGACAATTATTGCCAGAGAGATCAAGGTGCGGATCTTCTCCTTGCAAGTCCATGGGGAGAGAGCGGTCCCCGGAGGAGTAGGACCGCTCGCATTTACGAAAGACATAGGAACTAATTCGCTCCCCAGATAGTCCCCGCTTTGTTGATAATCGGGACACCAACTGTGTTGCCGTACTCAGTCCAGGAGCCGTCGTAGTTCTTTACGTTGTATCCGAGAATCTCACTCAATACGAACCAAGTGAGAGAAGACCTCTCACCGATTCGGCAGTATGTGATGATGTCACGCGATCCATCGATACCTCTATCGGCGTAAAGCTTACGAAGTTCAGCTACTGACTTGAATGTTCCATCGGAGTTCACGTTCTGGCCCCAGGGCACGTTCACTGCTCCTGGGATATGACCTGCGCGAATTGCTAACTCTTGAAAACCAGGAGCTGCGAAGACTTTCCCGTTGAATTCATCCGCACCGCGGATGTCCACTAGATCAGCGACCTTTCGCTTCTTGACCGCAGGTAGAACGTCGGAGCGGAGCGTTGCTCGCAAGGATTGATCAGCTCTGCTGGCCTTGAAGTTGCCCTGAGCGAAATTTGGAACTGCGGTCGTTAGCGGTCGACCGTCTCTTTCCCACTTGACTCTTCCGCCATCGAGAATGCGCACGTCCTTCTGTCCATAGACGTTGAAGATCCATGCTCCCCAGGCCGCGAACCAATTGTTCATGTCGCCGTAGAGGACCACGGTGGAGTCCTCATTGATGCCAGCCTTACGAGCTAACTTCGTGAAGTCCTCGCGACTAATGATGTCTCGATTGACGGTGTCCACAAGGTCGGTGTGCCAGGTGAACTTGATTGCGTTCTTGATATGTCCGCGTTCATAGATGCCAGGTTGTGTGCTGACCTCGATGATTCGAACCTTTGGGTTATCAAGATTCTGTTCCAACCAGTCTGGCTGTGCGACGGCCCGAGCTTGATTCTTTGGTGCCGCGCTGCTTGGCACAACTGTTAGTGATGCAATGAGAGATGAAATGAGACCAACCAAAAGCGCGGTGATAAGCGATTTCTTTGCAAAGTACATGAAGATTCTCCAAAAAAAGTAGGTAGTTCGGTGAAATTTGTCTATAGAAAGCTCAATGAAAAGGGATTTAGCGCTGGACTTGAACGTCCGTGAGATTGCCTAAGTGGTTGGAGTCAGCAACTTGTGGTATTGATTCGGCAGTAGTCAATAACGCGACGCTTTGTGAAGAACATCGTTATTTCCTTTCGCCACTCATCAATGTGGGCGGAAGTTACTGAATCAGATATTGAACGTCAAGTTGCAAAGCGTTTGCACGTGTCGCAAGATGCCCATCATACTTTCTTGAAAACCTCTGCATGAATCGAGGTGCCGACTAGTTCCAATCACCCCTGAGCTACATGAGTGCTGAGCTCTAGCCAATAATTCTCCAGGTTTTCCACTGCGACGATCTACGCCCACGTTACGAATCGACAAGCCGAAACCGCCTCGTAACGGTTCGCGAGCGCGTTTTCGAATGTGTGAGGGTGTTAGACAAGTGTTAGACAAACCTTCGAAACTCCACCGACTAACGGTTATCTCAAACAGAAACCGCAGGTCAAACGGTGGGGCAGGTAGGGCTCGAACCTACGACGACCGGATTATGAGTCCGGGGCTCTAACCAACTGAGCTACTGCCCCTTGTACAACTTAAGACGCAATCTTAGCCGACCCGCTCTTCCGACTTCATACTTATTTGTTCTTTGAGAATGGCGAGAAAGATAGCGATAGTTACGAGGAAGAGAGTCACGGCAGTAAGCATCACCAAAATGCCTGGGTCATCAGCCCTTGGGGCGATGACAAGAAAAAGTAGAGCCGGTACTCCTGCAGCACCTTTTGCGACGCGACACAAGAGCTTCAACCAACGCATGGCAGATGGGGAAAAGAACTGCTTCTCCTGCGCGAATCGAAGGAGTTTCCAAAGTGCAACGAGACCGATCTGACCCAAGAGCATCCAAACACCAACAAGTGTCGTAAGGAGAATCTCGACAACCAAGTCAATTGACTGGACTCTGCGCATATGAGCAAACTGACCGGGAAATGAAAAAATCTGAAGCATCGTCACAATTGCGAAGAGTCCAATGACGGCGCATCGCGCAAAAAGATATTTTAGGTTCGCCTTCACTTGACCAAGATAGTCGCGAATCAGCGTTTTATTGGAATCACCTTATAGTCGGATGAGTCGTGAATGAGCGCGAGCTCGGGATGTGCATTTGAGGCAATCAAAGATCTGACTCTCTCTTGCGACCAAGATCCCTCAAATCCATCTGCGAGGCGGACAAAGTCGATTCGTGCGCCTGTCTCTCGCTCGAGAATCCGCTTCAACTGAGCATCTTGGGGACCAATGAGCAAGAGATATTTGAGTCCATCTGCTGCCTTTGGCGCACGCGCTCGATCATGGCGAAAGATGTTGAAGTGATAGCTGGCAACAAGGGCAGTTGTTATG
>RGOY01000164.1 GCA_010028225.1 Actinomycetota bacterium | reverse complement strand
TTGTATTTACAGGTGCCGTAACAGTCAATGAAGATTGGCATCCGCATTGCTTCAAAAGTGCCATAAAAGGGGCCGACGGGACGCAGGCGCTCCTCGACTTCAATCCTAAAAAGTGGGTAGTTCTTATCATCAATCTTCCAGGAAAGCTTGAATTTTCCTTTGCTATCCGTGACTCCTGTCGCAACAATCTTCTCCGATGAAGGACTGACGGTGCTTCTTGTGACTTTTATCGGCTCGAGGTCAGCTGGATAGCCAAAGCGATAAAGAGTGCCAGCAATAGTAAAAGTCTTGCCCTCTTTTGCCTTTGGTGAGTTTTCGATGTTCCAATTTACGAAATAAGGGGCGTATCCGGTACCAGTTGAATCACAATTATCTCTTACGGTCGATGCTGCCTTTGCTTTTTGATCGACAGGTATCAAAGTGAAATCTATCGCTGTTTCTTGAGCAAACTTCCGGTCAGCGCTAACAAACTTGATTTGTAGCGTATAGACCTCAGACTGGCCAAGATAGTTGGGATCATTGCCACAAATCTTGACTGGTAACTCAATCTGCTTCTTTCCATCCTCTGTCGCAAAAGTTGTGTATATCGAAGAACCCAGAACTTTCTTCTTTGCATTACTTACCGTAAGTGAAAAGTTATCAAATTCTATGAAAGGCTTATTGTCTGGTCGTACTACAACCGCCATGCCATTCGGGCAATCGCTTGAATCTACCGGCGCATAGAAATTCTGGAAAGCCGCGACAATTCCGGGGTTAGGCTCATCTGCCGAAGCATCTAAAATCGATGAACTGGTCGGTAGCAGAGCGATGGACAGTGCAAGCGCCAAAAGGAAGAAAATTGAGCGGAACGACCATCTCTGCGACATAAATCGATTCTATACGTCGAATTGGGGGGGGAATCTCTTGACTGATGAAAATCTAGCAAAATCGTTTGATAACACCTCGGTACTACAGAGATTAACAAGATGTAAAGTTCGATAGCTTACAACTTGAACTATAGGAGAGGTCTCGTTGATGAGGCGGTTGCTCGCTTTAATTACTGTTGCGGCGCTCTTTGCAGTGCCTGCGGTTGGTGTAGAGATTCCAGACGAACAGAAATTGATATTGCGAAATCTGACAAATGGCACCGAACCCGTCCAGGGAGAACTCTTCGATGATCTCGATAGTTGGAGCTTCATCCCCTCGCAGATACAGCCACCCTCGAGTCCACCAACTGGAGAAGTAAAGGATTCGGTTATCTGCTCATCGGTCGATGATCCAAAGTGCAAAGACCTCCTAGCACTGAATGTGAAGGCGTTTCTCCCATCATGTTCTAGCGAAAAGACGCTTTACTGCATCGAGACCTTTTTCGCAGTCGTAAATGGCAAGAAGGTGAACGGTACTTACGTTCAAAATTACCCTGCAGAGAGAACTTTGGGGCAATTCGACGAAGACTCAAGATACAAAATACCCGCCGGTGGTTCGGGAAGTATTTGGAAATTGCCTGGTGTGACCCATGCCGGCGGAAGCGATACTTATTGGCTCAACGCGCAACTTCTAGGAAGTCTTCTCCGAAAGTCGACGTCAGAATCTTTCCCCACCATGAACGTTAATCAAATCTGGTCCTCTATAAGCGCTGTCACCGAGGTAAGCGTTCCAGGTTCAGTTCCACCCGAGGCGTATTCAGGGGGTGGTACCAAATCAAATTCGCGACCCATCACCCTTGATGGACGGCAGTGTTTGATGGCCGGAAAAGATGCATGCCTAATCGCATGGCCTCTCGATCAAAATATCTCATATGGCATGACCGTGAGAATGGCTGAACCAATCTCTGGTTGGCTACATGGTCGCCTCGATAAGCCAGAATTCCAAACAACTATTGATAAGGCTGGTCGCTTTCACTTGACGATGGCTGGAAAACCCGTGAAGGTTCCGACGCTTTTTGCATCAACCGAGTGGAGTAAAGCAAGTCAAGCCATAAAGTCGCGCTTTGGAAGTGCACCAAGTGGATGTTGTAGCTTCGGTAATGGTTTTTGGTATGACTCAGCAGGAAGAAACCAATCGGGCGAAGAGATGGTTGCGGATCTTAGGATGTGGATTCCCTACGTCGAAGATAAGGCGAGTGCTACACCTACATACTGGATAACGAGAACAATACAAAGTGGGATGGCAGCAAAACGCTCACAGTGTTTCGCAGGCGGTGAAGTAAATGGCGTCGTTACTACGAACGCGACCGCATACTCTTCAGGAGCACCCACCTTCAATGAGAAGAGCCAGAGCCTTGATTACCAGGTGGCAGCTCCTCACTTTGATGCCTCTGGTGGACTCAATGTTGGCACTTACAACCTCCAGATAGATGGGAAAGTAGCACGTTGTCTTTATGGCTTCTCAAATGCGCCACTGAGCGCTACCGTCACGATCATCTCTGAGAATGGTAAGAGTCAGGTGGCTACCTCCTCTTTGAAAGAGGACAAGAAGTGGATCTATCTCAATGTCTCAGGATTCACCTATTCCAATCCCACGCTTCGAGTGGTCCTGAAACAAAAGAGCACAACATCTTCGATCACATGTGTCAAAAACGGGGTTACTAAGAAGGTGACAAGCAAATCGTCTGTATGCCCCAAAGGATTTAAGCGGGCATAGGCAAAATTCGACCTAGCTACTGCGGTAACCACTTACTCACGGCTAAGCACTGTCGTACTCTCGCACAGTGAGATTCACCTCGTGGATCAAGTCAGAGCGTAATCAGCGCTTCTTGCAGCGATGGTGGATTGCGATCACGATTCTTTGGGAGTGTATTCGAACACTAGTCGTCGATAAGACTTTTGGTAAATACGGTGTAAACCCTTATATCTACTTCGCACTAGTAAT
>RGOY01000163.1 GCA_010028225.1 Actinomycetota bacterium | reverse complement strand
ACAAGGTCGCGCATCTGCAAGAGACTCACAGCGACAATGAGAAAGAGCATGATTGCGCCACCCAATTGGTTTGGCCGCAAGTTTGGAATCGCACCTGCTACCGCGGCTGCAAGCAGATAGGTGGAGCTCGATGGTCGTTGCGGTGAATGCGACATGAGGAGGACGAAGGCAGTGAGAAGTATCCAAGTCGGATACTCGCCGGCGAATCTGACAGCGAAGACTGAGGTACTCTCACTGAGCCATCCGAGTTCTGATGATTCTCAAGAATCGCAACAATCATTCGAGGAATGGCCACAAGTGTGCCGTTGAGCGTCGCTACCGGTTTGCTGCCCTTCTCATCTTTACTTCGAATATTGAGGCGTCGCGCTTGGAATTCGGTGCAATTAGAAGTGCTGGTAACTTCTCGATAAGCATCTTGAGTCGGAATCCACGCTTCGCAATCGAATTTGCGAATCGCCGAAGATCCGAGGTCGCCCGTTGCAACATCAATCACTCGATAAGGGATTTCCATCGCTGTTAAGAAGTCTTTCTCCCATTGAAGCAATCTTTGATGTTCTGCCTCTGCATCTTCGCTCAGACAGAAAGAGAACATCTCTACCTTGTCGAATTGGTGAACGCGAATGATCCCTCGAGTGTCTTTCCCGTAACTTCCTGCTTCGCGACGAAAGCAGGATGAGTAACCGGCATATCGCAATGGAAGTTTCGAACCATCCAGAATCTCATTCATATGGAAAGCAGCGAGAGGCACTTCACTCGTCCCAACCAAATAGAAATCATCTTCCTCTAGATGAAAGACATTTTCAGCGGCTTGACCCAAGAATCCAGTTCCTTCCATTGCCTCGGGTTTGACGAGAACTGGTGGGATGACCGGAGTGAAACCATTCTTTAGCGCAGAAGTGATTGCATAGTTAACGAGAGCGAATTCGAGAAGTGCTCCTACCCCGGTAAGGTAATAGAAACGTGCACCAGAAACTTTCGCGCCGCGATCCGTATCAATCGCTCCCAAGATCTTGCCAAGCTCGACATGATCTCTTGCCTCAAATCCCTCAACCTTAAAATCTCGCGGTTTGCCGTGATGTTCAAGGACTTTAAAGTCGGCTTCACCACCAACTGGGGCATCAGGACTTACAAGATTGGAGAGAGCTTTAGCCTTAGTAAGGAAACTCTCTTCAAGATCTGCGCGACGTGCATCTGCCGCCTTCACTGCTTGAGCTAATGACTTCGCCTTTTCTAGGAGCGCACTCTTCTCATCACCCTTGGCTCCACCGACAGCTTTAGAGAGTTGATTCTGCTCGGCCCGCACCTGCTCAAACTCGTTGATTGCACTTCGGCGCGCTTCATCTGCGCTCAGTACCGCATCAACCAGGGCAGCATCCTCACCACGAGCTCTCTGGGATGCACGAAACAATTCAGGATTCTCACGAAGGACCTTGATATCAATCATGGTTTACACATTCTATCTTTCACCATGATCAGATCTTCTTCCCGGATCTGATTGCATCAAGCCAACTCTCTGCTTCTTTGAATACATCGTCATGACCACTTCGAGTAGTTGTGGGGGCAATTTTGTCGGCTCTTGGGTAAGAACCAAGGAATCGAACATCTGCGCAGATGCGATGCAACCCCATCAAAGCTTCCCCGACTCTCTCGTCATGAATATGTCCCTCAGCATCAATGATGAAGTGATAGTCGCCGAGACCTGCTCCTGTAGGGCGAGATTGAATGAAAGTGAGGTTGACGCCTCGAACCGAGAATTCAGTGAGGACTTCAAGGAGCGCACCCGCATGATCCGCGCCGATGAAAGCAACAAGGGAGGTACGGTCATAGCCGGTGCGGGCAGGAATCTGTCCTGGCTTTGAAACAAGTACAAATCGAGTTTCAGCGTCCTTGATATCTCCAATTCCATCTTCGATCACTTCTAAATCTTTCTTTCCAGCAAGATTTGCGGCGGCGATTGCTGCTGGATACTCACCACGCGCAACTGCCTCTGCGGCCGCCGCCGTTGAAGACATCGGGATGATCTGGGCGTGCGGAAAATGCTTTGCTATATAGGACCGACACTGAGATTCTGCGTGAGGATGGGTCGCTATCTGCGTGATCTCGTTTCGATTGAATCCACTTCTTGTGAGCAGAGCAAAAGAAACTCTTATTGTCGTTTCGGCAACAATGACTAAGGGGTCTCCGATAGCTAATTCATCAAGAGTTCTCGCGACAACTCCTTCGACCGAATTTTCAATCGGAACGAGGGCAAACTCGGTCTCGCCAGCACGGACGGCGTTGAGGGTTGCGGTGACATTGGCGTAAGCGATTAGCTCATCTGAATCGACCGTCAACTGCTTTAACGCACTCTCGGTGAAAGTACCTTCTGGGCCAAGAAAGGCGTAACGAGGCATTGGCTAAGGGTAGCCGAGCACCTTCTTTGCATGTGCCGGTTTATCGGTGATGATGGCATCGACACCCAGTTCACTCATCCATCGAATCTCGTCATCATCGTTGACTGTCCAAACAAAGACTTTCTTATCCTTGCGGCGAAGTGAGTCAACAATGCCATGATCTCGATGTACAAGTTCGCGATCAAGGCCAACTATTGGTGCGCTCGCTACTGAAATCAACTGGCTATGTTGCAAAAGCTGGACATGTTCGAATTCGGGCATCAACCGTTCGGCACGGCGAACTGCAGTAAATGAGAAGGAGAGCAGATGGACTTCGACCGCGTATCTCTTGACTAACCGCGCAATGATTTCTTCAACGGCAGCGCCACTTCGTACTGGGTGCTTGGTCTCTACTAGGAGTGGGAGTTTCGACTCCTTAGCAAGTTTTACTAACTCCTCAAATAGCGCTGGAGTTCCTTCACGAACTTCGTTACGGCCTGATTCAACG
>RGOY01000162.1 GCA_010028225.1 Actinomycetota bacterium | reverse complement strand
AGATCAAATCTTCCCGCGCAAGTTATTCTGGAAATGATGTTTGTCCGAATGATGAAGAAAATCCAACCTCATCAAGGACCACTCCCCAATACATCCGGTTCTGGGTCGCACATACAGGTAGTAACGGAGTACTCGACGCCATCTCACTTACGAGAAAAGAGTCCAATATCATCGCCATCATCATTGCCTGCGCCCTCGATTACGACTGGCAAAGCGTCCGAAGTCTCTAAATCTAATAAGTCGGTTCTGGGTGACCTTAAAGATATCGAGCGAAGCTGGTCCCGAGTTCTGGAAAATGTCAAAAATAGAAGACGTCTAACGTGGACCCTATTAAGCACCGGAGTTTCTCTCACAGATTTCAGTGAAGGAAAACTCTCTATTTCTTTTGGAAATAGCGGCGCTCTTGACTCATTCACAAGATCGGGAAGTGAAGAGATACTTCTCGGTGCCTTCAATGAAACATTCACGGGAGTCACAGGCTTTTCTTTCTCAGTAGGTGGAGTAGTCCACTCACAAGACAAGGTGGATGAATCCGTAGAAGGGTCAGAGGATCTTGTTACCGGAGAAGATCTACTGATGAAAGAACTTGGCGCGACTATCATCTCGAAAGAAGAGAATTAGATGTACGAGGGAATAATTCAGTCTCTCATTGATGAATTGGGGAGATTGCCTGGAATCGGGCCAAAGAGCGCTCAAAGAATTGCTTTTCATGTTATTCAGTCAGACCGCAGCGATATCGAGCGACTCGTTGAAGTTCTTCGGACGGTGCGTGAGCGGGTTAAGTTCTGCCTAGTTTGTGGAAATATCTCAGAGGAGATTGAGTGCCTGATCTGCCGTGATACACGACGAGATCTCTCCCTTATCTGCGTAGTCGAAGAAAGCAAAGATGTCGTCGCGATTGAGAGGACTCGTGAGTTCAAAGGTCGGTATCACGTCCTAGGCGGAGCAATTAGCCCAATCGATGGTGTCGGGCCAGATCAGCTTCGAATCAAAGAGTTGCTGACCAGGCTTGAGGACGCACAAATCAAAGAAATAATCATTGCTACTGACCCGAATCTTGAAGGGGAGGCTACGGCCACCTATCTATCGAGGCTGATAAAGCCACTCGGAATTGCAGTCTCTAGACTCGCAAGCGGGTTGCCGGTTGGAGGGGATCTCGAGTATGAACAAATTTGGTCTTATGCGAATCCAGACTGGGATTATTCGGGAGTGGGTCTCATCGTTCAGAAATTCGGCGGTTCTTCAGTAGCTGATGCTGAGGGCATAAAACGAGTGGCTGCTCGAATCGCTGCGACAAAACGTGCTGGGCAACAGGTCGTTGTCGTCGTTTCGGCAATGGGGGACACCACAGACAATCTCATTGATCTCGCAAATGAAGTCACGCCAATTCCTTCTGGTCGCGAGTTAGACATGCTTCTAACTGCGGGAGAGCGCATCTCTATGGCTCTTCTTGCTATGGCTATCGGCAATCTTGGTCTCGAAGCTCGATCTTTTACGGGGAGTCAGGCGGGGATTATCACTGATTCAACTCACGGGAAAGCGCGAGTTATTGATGTGACTCCTAGTCGCATTAGAGAAGCCATCGATGAAGGCGCAATTGCCATAGTTGCTGGATTCCAGGGGATAAGTCAAGACACTAAAGATGTGACAACACTTGGTCGCGGTGGATCCGATACGACGGCAGTGGCGCTCGCAGCCGCTCTCGAAGCTGATGTCTGTGAAATTTATACCGATGTTGACGGTGTCTTTTCGGCAGATCCACGGGTAGTACCAAGAGCTCGAAAATTGAAGAGCGTGACCTATGAAGAGATGCTTGAACTAGCAGCTAGCGGCGCGAAAGTTCTTCATTTGCGTTGCGTTGAATATGCGAGAAAACATGAACTTCCAATTCATGTTAGGTCATCATTTTCTAATCTTGAAGGTACATGGGTAGTCAAAGATCGACCCGAAGGAGCGAGTATGGAGCAGGCAATAATCTCAGGGATTGCGCACGATAAGAGTGAAGCTAAAGTGACGATAGTTGGTGTACCTGATCGAACCGGGGTAGCGGCTCGAATCTTTCAGTCGATCGCCGATGCAGATATCAACATTGACATGATTGTTCAAAATGTATCCGCCGCCGAAACAGGGTTGACCGACATCTCTTTTACTTTGCCAAAGAGTGAGGGTAGTGACGCCATAGCGATTTTAAAGAAAATCCAAGGGGAGATTGGGTTTCAGTCGCTCCAATATGACGACCAAATCGGCAAACTTTCACTTATAGGGGCTGGAATGAGGTCTCACCCAGGAGTTACAGCGACTTTCTTCGCCGCGATGGCGGATGCTGGTGTCAATATCGAGATGATTTCAACATCAGAGATTCGAATTTCCATTATCTGTCGAGCCACAGATCTTGAAGCGGGGGTCAAAGCAGCGCATTCGGCATTCGACTTAGACGCAGATCAAGTAGAGGCAGTTGTTTATGGTGGGACTGGTCGATGAGAAAAAAGCCATCTTTGGCAGTCGTTGGCGCAACGGGAGCTGTGGGTACCGTCATGCTCGATCTTCTCTCTACCCGAGAAGATGTCTGGGGCGAAATCCGGCTGATCGCTTCGAAGCGCAGTGCAGGAAAGAAACTTTTCTGTCGTGGAGTCGAACTAACTGTTGTTGAACTTACCCCAGAGAGTTTTGACGGTATCGATATTGCAATGTTCGATGTTCCTGATGAAGTTTCTGCACAGTGGGCTCCGATTGCGGCCTCTAGAGGATCGGTAGTTGTCGACAATTCAGGAGCTTTCCGAATGGATAATCAGGTACCGCTGATAGTCCCTGAGGTGAATCCAGAAGAAATTAGAAATCGACCAAAGAACATCATCTCGAATCCAAACTGCACGACGCTATC
>RGOY01000161.1 GCA_010028225.1 Actinomycetota bacterium | reverse complement strand
TGAAAGTGACGCCATCGTCGTCGACATGAGCAAGACGCTCTTTCTTATCAGCAATGACATCATCTGCTTGCCAGAGCTCTGCATCCATAGCAATAACTTTTTTGAAGCCAACACCGAGTGAGAGAACTTGAAAACCACCACTATCGGTGAAGGTAGGGCCAGACCAGTTCATGAACTTAGATAACCCACTAGCGAGATCAACAATCTCAGGGCCAGGTTGTAAGTAGAGATGGTAGGCATTGGCAAGGATTGCTTGCGCGCCAAGTTCTTCGACTGTCTCGGGTAATAGTGATTTCACTGTTGCTTTTGTGCCTACAGGAATAAATGCAGGTGTTTTGATCTCACCGTGAGGAGTGCGAATCACCCCAGCTCTGCCTAATCGACCTTGACTTCCCTTATCACTCGCATCTAAACGTGCTTCGATATCAAAGCCGAAGGAATCGTGAGCCACGTCGGCATCTTATTGGCATGCCATCGGCAGTACTGATTTCGCTAAAAAGCCGCCTCTCGCTAGGTTTATTTCATGGCAGATGAGAAGCCAGCAAAGAGTGAGAAAGCCAAACTTGGAGCTGATTATTGGAAACTCTGGTCGGCAACTGCGATCACCAATCTTGGGGATGGAGTCTCTGTCGTTGCCTATCCATGGCTTGCTTCGGCCGTTACTCGCTCACCCATACTGATCGCTGTGGCGGCGATGGTCGGGCGTCTGCCTTGGCTCCTTTTTACCTTGCCTGCAGGGGTAATAACCGATCGCTTCGATCGCAAGAAGATAATCGTTTCGATGGATCTCTTTCGTGGCGCGCTCACCTTTGTCATCGCCTCTATCTTGATATTTGGAGATTGGAAATTTCCTGATCTTGATTCTTTGAGAACAGGAATCACATTCGAGACTCAATGGGGTCTCTATTGGGTCATCGTTGTATCGGCGCTTCTTTTCGGGTGCGCCGAAGTATTGCGGGATAACGCCGCGCAAACGCTGATGCCAAGTATCGTCGGAAAAGAGAACCTCGAGCGCGCCAATGGACGGATGTGGTCGGCAGAGTTCTTGACAAACTCGATGATTGGGCCAGCGCTCGGCTCATTCCTGATAGGCGTTGCAATCTTTTTACCATTCCTTGCCGATGGTCTGACTTTTCTCTTTGCGGCGTTCTTGATCGCTTCTATCAAGACGAAGTTGCCAGTCGCAATCAAAAGAGAATCACAAGAGTCAAAGTTAGGAGCCTTCGCACAGTTTCGCCTCGAAGTCAGCGAAGGTGTCAAGTGGTTATGGGGTCACCAACTTCTAAGATCAATGGCAATTATTCTTGGTTTACTCAATCTTCTAGGTTCTGTCTCAGGGGCACTATTCATACTCTTTGCGCAAGAAGTTCTCAAGACTACGGTTTTCTTATTCGCAGTTCTTGGAACAGCGGGGGCAGTCGGTGGAATTCTCGGTGGACTGTTAGGACCGAAGATTTCGTCGAGATTTGGAAGTGGCCGAACACTTGCTGCCGTTCTTCTTTTACTCCCAATCCTTGAAATCGGAATAGGAATCTCTTTTCACTGGATTCAAGTGTGGTTCTTGATTTCACTCAGTTCCTTTTTGAGCGTCATCTGGAATGTCATCACGGTCTCGCTTCGACAGAGCATCATTCCCAGCGAGCTCCTAGGAAGAGTCAATAGCGTCTATCGGCTCTTTGCCTGGGGTTCGATTCCGATTGGTCTTGCTATCGCCGGCGGCTTGGTTCAACTCGTGTCGATCTTTGCAGAGCGTGAATGGGCACTTCGCACACCTTATTTATTGGCGGGTATTGCCGGGCTTCTCCTCTTCATCGGGGCGAGGATTCATTTGACTGAAGAGCGCATTTCGCGGGCGAAGGCCGAGGCTGAGTCACCTACGGCCTGATAGGGGTTTGCATACGGTCTGAAAGCGAGTGGAAAGATAACAATGTAGTTATCAACTCACGCGGGGGCAGTGCTCATCTGCATCTTGTCAGAATGTCCGAATTCAAGAATACTTTCCGCAGAATCGTGGCTCCATCGTGAGTTAGTCGACTATTCACGCGGAATACATGATCCCTCTACCCTAAAAAAGAAGGAGGAGTGGTGTTCAAAAAGACTACTACTCGCATTCTGCTTGGAACGGTAGCAGCCGCCGCACTCATTGGAAGTGCACTGGTACCTGCTCAAGCAGCAACCCGAGACACGATTGTTCTCCAAGAGAACAACTTCTTCGGGTCATTCAACACATCCAAGAAGACCACCAACGTTGTTATCAATAGCACCGTTAACAGCCTCATGGGCATGGGCTTCTGGTACTACAACGATGAAGCCGATATCGTAAGAAATACCGATTTCGGGACTTACACAATCACAAACCGTAAGCCTCTCACCGTCAAGATGACTGTGAAGCCAGGCCGTGTTTGGTCAGATGGAACCCCGATCACTGCGGTTGATTTACTGCTCTCTCACGTGATTTGCTCACCAGCATATTCAAAGGCTGCCGGAATTGGCGATCCTGCGAAGTCTGGCGATACTGCATTTGAGTCAACTTGCTACACCGGAACATATGGCAAGTTGGTTACCAAGGACCCAGTAATTTCAGGTGACCGTATGTCATTGACTTTGGTCTTTGACACACCAACTCCTGACTACCAGCTATATCTTCCTGGTCCATCAGCAGTTCATGGTCTCGTCTTGATGACCGATGGCAAGAAGGGCGTTAGCTCCAATGCCTCGCTCAATCGAAATGCGAAGACCAAGTTCTATAACGCATATGTCAACAAGGACACTGCTTACCTGAAGAAGTTGGCAGCATGCTGGAACACTTGCTATGACATGAGCGAGACCAATGCAAGCACAAACTCGCTTGCATACATCTCAAACGGTGGTTTCATCGTTAGCAAGATCGTCAAGAACAACAGCGTGACCTTGGTTCGAAATACTCGCTATAACTCAGGAC
>RGOY01000017.1 GCA_010028225.1 Actinomycetota bacterium | reverse complement strand
AAGGGTTCGCGCAGAGAGATTCAGGGCATCTTCAACCGCACCAAGTTCTGGTCGAACGAGAGTGATATCTGCTGTCGCAATTGCAGTGTCCGTTCCAGTGCCCATAGCCATGGAGAGATCTGCTTCAGCAAGGGCAGCGGCGTCATTGACTCCATCACCGATCATGAGAACTCGGTGTCCTTCACCTTGAAGCTGCTTAATCTTCGCAATTTTTGCTTCGGGGCTCGCTTCCCAGATAGTTCGGGCTGGGTCAACACCTACATTCGAGGCGATCGTTGAAACTGCTTCACGCGAGTCACCCGAGATAAGCCAAGTCTGGACACCTTTTGCATTGAGCGATCGAACCGTCTTTTCACTATCTGGTCTGAGCGAATCTCCAACTTCAAAGGCGAGAATCGCGGCTCCATCGACGGCAAGAATTGAGATTGAGTTTCCTCTGGCGCGTGCATCATCCACTGCTGCTTGAATCTCCCGAGGGAGTGAGAGCGTGGCTTTAGCAATGGACGCGGGGGAGCCCAGAAGTACTGGGAGATCATCTGAGCGACCATCACTACCTCTCATCGAAATACGGGCAGCAAGACCTGCTCCTGCGCTCTCCGTGAAGTCGACAAGTTTCTTGGCAAAAACTTTGCTTCCTCCGGCGTCACTCTCCTCACTTCCGAGAGTGGCGAGGCAGTAGCGAGAGATTGCACTTGCTACCGGATGATTGCTTGCTTTAGCAATCGCATAAGAGGCAGCAAGTACCTCGCTTAATGGGAGATTATGAGATCCCATAACAGTCTTCTGAACAGTCATTCTTCCGGTAGTAAGCGTCCCGGTCTTATCAAAAATCACTGTATCAATCTTTGACGCAATCTCAATTGCTCTTACTTTTCGAAGGACGATTCCTTTTCTGGCTCCGCTGCCAGATGCAACAAGAAGTGCAACCGGTGTCGCAAGTCCCAGCGCACAAGGGCAGGCAATCACAAGGAGCGAAACAGCGGCAGTAACTGCCTGCTGCAACGTTCCGAAATCGAATCCGTACCAGATAATGAATGTTGCGAGAGATGCTGTGACGACAATGGGGACGAAAACTGCGCTAATTCGATCAGCCATCTGTTGAACCGGTGACTTCTCACTCTGTGCGGTGAGAACCATCTGTGTTATCCGAGAGAGTTCACTATCTCGCCCGACGCGCTGGGCTTGGACTACGAGGCGAGAGGTGAGATTGATAGCGCCACTTACTACTTCTGAACCTGCGCCAACTTCGAGAGGAATTGATTCACCAGTGATATGTGAATTGTCGATGCTGCTCTTTCCCGAGATTACAAGTCCATCTGCTGGGACTCGATCGCCTGGTCGAAGAACAAAGTGATGACCCACCTGAAGGTGCTCAATTGGCGCAATAACTTCCTCGTTGCCACGAAGAATCGTCACTTCTTTTGCGCTCATCGCGAGTAGTCCTGCCAGCGCTGAACCGGCTCGGTGTTTCGCTCGAGATTCGAAATATCGACCTAAAATAATAAAGAAGAGCACGCCGGCTGCTACCTCAGCATAGATTTCACCAGCCCCAGTGGAATTGGCGTAGATGGACCAGGTAAAGGCAGAAAGCGATCCGAGTGAGACGAGAGTGTCCATTGTGGGGTGGAAGAGATTTCTAAAACCCG
Organism: Actinomycetota bacterium; assembly: GCA_010028225.1. Lineage (GTDB taxonomy): Bacteria > Actinomycetota > Actinomycetes > Nanopelagicales > Nanopelagicaceae > SYAN01. Next base: position 11,905 of record RGOY01000017.1, on the reverse strand, counting down.
CACGATGAATTGGCCATGCAATAAAGAGAACGAGTGGTGTTGTTAAGGCAATGACCAGCCAGCCATGAGCCGAATATGTTGGGTGAAGAAGATTGAATTGATCCAAGATGTCATGAATAAATGAATCGACAGGTTCATGAAATGACATCGTCATTGAAAGGACGATTGCGGGAAGTGCAAAAAGGGCAGCAAATAGCGTTCGAATGCCCAGACCTCGACTCTTCGAGAAAGATTCATTTTCATCTCTCTGAAGAACTGCCTTATATCCGACTGATTCAACTCGTTCGATTAACGCCTTAACTTTTGTTCCCTTAGGAACGAGGATATGAGCACTCTCCGTCGCAAAATTGACTGTTGCACTAGCTCCAGGGAACTGATTGAGCGAACCTTCAACGCGAGCTACACAGGATGAACACGTCATTCCACCGATGCTGAGATCGATCTGTTCAAGTTCATCTCGCTCATTTGGCTTGTCAATTGTGGCAACGCTCGAACTTTCATTTTCATCACGTTTTCGAAATGGCGATTTAGAGAGATCGCTCAGTGGAATGAATTCTTCAGCCATTACAGGACCTTAACGCTCTGCAGAAACTTGTTATGGAGCAGTCCATTGCTAGAGACTCCTGATGCACCAAATGGTCCTTCATCGCCATCCAGTGAGGTAAAGCGCCCACCGGCCTCGGTGACAATAACGGCGACCGCTGCCATATCCCAGAGAGCGAGAGTTGGTTCTGCCGCGATATCGACAGCCCCTTCAGCGACCAACATATGTGAGAAGAAGTCGCCAACTGCGCGGGTCCGCCAGAGTGAGTCGAAGAGTGAGACAAAGGCGCCCTTTCTCTCTTTCCATCCATTGAGATCTGAGTAGGAAAGGGATGCGTCATCAAATTTTGCTACTTTGGAAACTTGAATTTCACGCGTCCTACTCATGCCAGAGAAGGTCTCGGTGACGAATGCCTTACCACCGGCACGTGCAAACCATCTCCGACCAAGAGCAGGGGATGAGACGACTCCTACAATCACCCTCGGACCAGTCGACGTGATCTGGGCAAGGGCGATGAGCGATGCCCATGTCGGCACTCCTCGGAGGAAATTCTTAGTACCGTCTATTGGATCAATGATCCAGAAACGAGAGCCTTCCGCTGCGCTCACAAGTTTTTCTAATCCACCAAACTCTTCACCGATGATGAGATCACTCGGACGTTCTTTGGCGAGAGTCTCGCGAATTACTTTTTCTACGGCTCGATCTGCATCGGTAACAGGGGTTGTATCTGGCTTTGTTTCAACAACAAGATCATTTGCGAGATATCTATCCAGTGAGATTGCATCCGAAAGATCGGCAAGTCTTTGTGCAAGATCTAGGTCCGCAGGATCTCCCACAACTTCAAAAACCCCTGCAGCATCGCTACTCATGTCGCAAGTTTAGTCGTACCCATTCTCTCTATCGAGCGTGAGCAGGCGGCGCAGACTTGCGATACGAGTCGCACTTGCCGGTTCGCGCTCCTGGAGGTGATTGAGCGCACAACTCTCCTCATTGTGACTGCAGTTCTTTGGGCAGGATGAAATTACTTCTGCAAATTCTTCAAATGATGAAACAACTCGATTGGGATCGATATGCCTGAGCCCAAAGGAGCGCACGCCAGGAGTATCAATCAACCAGCCATCTATCTCTTTCGAACCTTGATGTTCGGCCAAAGGAAATGCGACAGCATTCGATGTGGTGTGACGTCCGCGCCCAGTGACTTCATTGACAGAACCGGTAGTTCGAACATCCTCACCCAAGATGGCATTGAGGAGCGTTGATTTTCCTACACCAGAGTGACCGATGAGAACTGAAGTTTGCCCATGAAGTGATTTTCGAAGCGGGGCAAGGTCGCACCCTCGTGAACTCTCAAAAATCTCGATATCAAGTGGTGAGTAAAGTTTTCGAAGTTCGATTGGCTGAGTGAGGTCACATTTGGTTATAACCAGAATCGGTTTGATTCCTTGATCAAAGGCAACGACAAGAGCTCGGTCAATCAGTCCAGTCTTAGGTGCCGGGTCCGCAGCAGCAACCACTATCAGCATCGAGTCAACATTTGCGACAATCGCCCGTTCCATCACGCCAATATCATCGATAGTTCGAGAGAGTGAGTTTTTCCGCTCCTTCACGGTAACAATCCGAGCAAGCGTTCCACTTTCACCAGTGATATCGCCATCGAGTATTACTCGATCTCCCACGACTACAGAATTCTTTCCGAGTTCACGTGCCTTCATGGCGACTACTTCGGTACCGTCTTCGCTAAGACAGATGGATCGACCCCGATCCACTTGGATCACAAGAGCCTCTGGAAGTGCGGAATAGTCAGGTCTGTCCTTGCTTCGCCGTTTGGTGGTGCGTGCCGGTCTTATCCGGACATCACTCTCATCAAAATCTCGATTTGATCTTCCCTTTGCCACAGCTACTTTCCGATCCCTTTGATCGATGGTGATTGCAGAAGTTCGTTCCAGAGCGCAGGAAAATCAGGGATTGTCTTTGCTGTCGTCGCGATGTTTCTTACTTTTACATTCTTGATGACCAACCCAAAGAGTGCACCAAGAGTGGCCATACGGTGATCGTTATAACTTTCAATTACTAACTGTTCACTCTCAGAGCCGGAATTGCGACCGAGAACTGGAGTAATCTCCAAAGCCTCTGGGTGCTCTACAACTTCAGCACCCATCTTTCGAAGTTCTAACGCAAGCGCACTCAATCTATCGGTCTCATGGAGCCGTAAATGGCCGATATTTCGAAGGTGCGACTTGGATTTTGCAAATGCAGCAACACCAGCAATTGTCGGCGTCAATTCACCGACTTCACCAAGGTCGATATCAATACCTCGTAACTCTTCACGTCCGAGCGCATTGATCTCTAGATCATTGCCCACGCGTGCGAAAGTTCCACCCATTTGAGTGAAGATTGATCTGAGTGAATCGCCAGCCTGTGTTGTTCTGATTGGCCAATCTTTGATTCGAACTCTTCCACCCAAGAGAAGTGCGGCTGCTAAGAAAGGTGCAGCATTCGATAAATCTGGCTCGATAGTTATCTGATCCATGTCTTTCAAATCAGAACTCTTCTTAACTTTCCACGTCTTACCCGTTGAATCGACATCAACGAGTATCCCTCGATCTTTGAGCATTGCGATTGTCATCTCAATGTGAGGCAGTGAAGGAAGAGATCTGCCAGTATGTCGAATCGTGAGATCTCCGCTCATCGCGGGGGCTGCAAGGAGAAGAGCTGAGATGAACTGACTTGATGCTGATGCATCGATTGCAACCTCTCCGCCGGCCAAGGACCCTTTACCTTTGATTGTCATAGGTAAGGCAAAACGACCACCGTGATCTATCTCGACTCCCAAGGATTCGAGTGCTTCAATCACAGGGCGAAGTGGTCTCTCATGTGATCTCTCATCGCCATCGAATCGAACCTCTCCTCGTACAAGAGCGGCAAGTGGAGGGAGAAAACGCATCACCGTGCCGGCATTTCCCACATCAATCGTCGCGGGACCTTGGAACTGATTTGGCGTTACCCGCCAAGCAACTTCTTCGTCGACTTTCATCTCATCAATCTGAATTCCCAGTGCACGAAGTCCATCACGCATGAGAAGGGAGTCTCGTGACTTGAGAGGTCTTTTGATTATCGTTGCGCTTTTTGCAATCGAAGCAAGGATGAGAGCCCGAGCCATCATGGATTTCGATGCAGGTAAAGCGATTGTCGCATCTAACTGGGCATCACCAAGGAATGGAGCGCTCCAGAGCGCTTGATCATCCTGGGATTTCGCCATCATTAAGGCGAGATTCTATCGCCCACACCTTGATCGAAGTCTTCAGATTTGTTGAAGCAGCCATGCTCATCATTCCTTCTAAGTACGCTTGGCATATGTGTGGTCGTTACGCTCTTGCTGCTTCACAAGAGGAGATCATCACCCAATTCGAGATCAACTCGCTCTCCGAGAAAGCCGTGCGAAGTCCACTTCCGGTTGATTGGAATATCGCACCAACAAAATCGGTCTATCTCATCAAGGGAACAAGTGGAGATCGTTCACTCGATATTGCGTCATGGGGATTGATTGCGCCATGGTCGAAGAGCCGTGAAGAAGCAAGCAGATCACAATCCATGGCAATCAATGCTCGCGTTGAGACGGTTCATGAGAAACCAACATTTCGTCAAGCATTCAAAACGAAAAGGTGCCTGATTCCTGCAACAGGTTATTACGAGTGGGCGACTGAGCTTGGTCAATATCCGCGAAAGCAACCAATCTTTATTACATCTGATGAAGATCGACTTCTAGCATTTACCGGAATCTATAGTTTCTGGAGAGATCCCTCGAACCTGGAATCAGGAGAGAATGAAGATCCAGCTACCTTGATGAAACAGTCTGTCGCAATCATCACCCGTGATGCAGTCGGAGAGCTAGCAAAGGTCCATAATCGAATGCCGCTCTTTCTCCCGAGGGATCGATGGGATCGCTGGCTTGACGTTGATACACCAGAACAGGAACTCAAGGGATTGCTGGATGTCAGTGACCCTGATTCACATTTGAGATTCTGGCCAGTCGAGTCTCGGGTCAACTCAATTCGCAATAATGGGAGAGAGTTGATCTTGCCAATTGATATGGGCGAGAGTGAGACGCTCTTCTAGTCGCAGTGGCCTTCGGGTGAGTGCGACTCCCTTTCAAGTGGGGAGTGCAAACGAAGGGCAATAACATTGTCCCTGTGACCCCGGCAAAGAAATCAAAGCCCTCGGATGGCGATACGCCATCTCGCGAGCCATTACTTCTTGATCCGGTCCATCTCGATCCCGCGCATCATGACGGTGAACTTGTCGTAGTCGACCGCAAGAAAGAGAGCATCGCAGAGCGAACCAAGAGATTTGAGCGAGATGCACTCGCCTTCAAGAATCAGCTTTATTCAGCCGCGCTCCGCTACACCAGAAATCCCGATGATGCCCAGGACCTTCTCCAAGATACTTATGCAAAAGCTTTCGTTTCATTCCATCAATTCGAGCCCGGAACAAATCTCAAAGCCTGGCTCTATCGTGTTCTCACCACGACATTCATCAATAATTACCGTAAAGATCAACGGCGGCCTCAGGTGGCTGATAGTGAACTTGAAGATTGGGAGTTGTTTGGCGCAGCGAGTCATACCTCTGACCAAGGCAAGTCAGCCGAAGTCGAGGCCCTGGAACATCTACCTGATATTGACGTCAAGCGAGCGCTCCAGTCGATCCCGGAAGAATTAGGGTTTGCCTACAAGGAAGCATCCGAAATTCTCGGAATTCCAACCGGGACCATCATGTCTCGCCTCCATCGGGGACGAAAACAGCTCCGGGAGTTGTTAGCCGAATATGCCCGTGAACTTGGCTACGGTCGAGAAAGCGTCGGTAGCGCATCGGCGAAGAGCAAGAAGGGGGGCGAATAGAAATGGCATCTGAATTGACCCCACTAGCTTGCCGCACCGTGATGGCCGCGATTCACCCATTCATTGATAACCAGATCGAAGATTCAGCTGTCTTCAATGCGATTGCTTTCCATTTACAAAGTTGTCCGGCATGTGCTGAGCGGACCGAACGAGAGCGAAAGCACATCACCATCCTTCGCGAACTTCTTTCACGATCTTGCGTTGAAGTAACTCCGGAAGACGTCGAAGAGCGAATCATCCTCCAGATACAAGGAATCGCGGCTCAGATGCAGGCACCTGGATTTTTTGAGCGGACCACAACTCAGGTCTACTCGCAGTATCGAAAGACTGAGATAACAATCGATGGCGAGACGACGATTGAAATTGAAGAATCTCATGAGATTCGTCGCGACTCTCCGTTTTAGTTCGACATAGTGACTGGATATCCCGAGTCCTTATAACTGCCCTGCTAGGTTATTGATATGAACCTCAGCGCGAGTTCTGCGTACGACCCAACTCGAGAAAATCTCTTGGGTGCGGTCGGCATTGCCACGATGGTGACACGGCCCGGCGATACTGCAGCAGCAATTGGTGATGGCGACCTAGCGATGCTCTCCACTTCATTCTTGCTCCGCTTGATGGAGAGCGCTTCACATACCGCGATCTCAGATTTTCTAGAGTTGACGGAGACCTCAGTGACTAATCAGTTCGAGTGTCATGTAGAGAGCATTGTTGGAATCGGGATTGACCTTAATGCCACTGCCACTGTTGTCGCGTTGGATGAGAAGGATGGCAACGAGGCGATCGTCTTCCAGTGCGAGGTCTTCTATGGGACTAGGAGAGTTGCTACTGGAATGTTGCAACGAGAAATTGTTGAGCGAGTCCGTTACGCAGCGAAAGTTGCTGCGCTCTCAGTCTTGGCGCAGAATGAAAATCACGAGGAAGATTCTAAAAACTTTAGTAATTAGTTGACTCGCACTGAGTCCAATGAATCTTCACCAAAAAAGAGAACTAGCCGATACCCAGAAAGATTTCTTGAAGTAACGATTACAGCGCGTCCTTCCTGATTAACAACCAACTGGAAGCGAACTGTCCTTGCACCTTTCTTAGTAGCACGAATCACTAACTCCTCTGAGTCCAAGTTAGTAGTTACGATTAAACGAAATCGTCCATTCTCGAGTTGACGAGCAACGATACTTCCTTGCGGATCTTCTTCAGTGCCATCATTAACGACTTCTGTTACCGGAGTCGCAATGACTGTTGGCTGACTAGGAGCTTGTGAGGGAGTCGGAGTTACAACTGGAGTTGCGCTTCCAGCTGCAGTCGCTGGGGCGTCGGTTGTAGTACTGCTCTCGCTTACGGTAGGTGTTGGCGTAGGTGTTGGTGTCGGAGAAGATGTTGGAACTGGTGCAACCGAAGCGCTTGGAGTTGGCGTTGGCGTTGGAGAAGTCGATGTTGTCGTCTCTGATATCGGAGCAGGGCTTGTGGAAGTTTCAGGAGTTACTACACCGCCAGAGGAGCCGCCTCCTGAATTGCCCGAAGATGGCGCAGGAGTAATCGTCTCGCCTGAGCCGGTATCCCAAACGCGCCCATCTGGATCAGTCGCGATTCCATCTCTAATCGTCGTTCCACTCGCAAGACGGAAAACACCATTGGAGTAAGTGACATCTGTTCCATGCCATCCCGCAACATTTCCCGTTGGGGAAGGTTTGGTTTGGAAAATGATTCTGCTGCCTACTGGGCACCCCATGTATTCAGAAGACATCACTCGATCATTTCCACTGAAGTAGTCGTTGCCGACGATGACGCCACAAACGTGTCCATCAGGATGGATTACGGCATAACCGCCGAGACCATTTGCTTGAGCCGAGACCATGGAGATGAATTGCGCGAGAAGAGCAACGAGAACTACGCAGACAGTCCTTCTCATGGAGAAAAAGTAACAGCGCCGTCCCCGAAAGGGATCAACTTCTCCGCGACGGCGACATCGTTCGTGCCCTTGGTCCCGGTAGCGCCGGCTAACTTCGTCGCTTCATTGAAGAGAGAATGAAGTTGTGGATATGCCTCGAAGTGATTGGGCTTGAAGTAATCGGTCCAAAGCACCCAGAGGTGCTCCTTCACTTGATGAGAGCGCTCTTCCTTGATTGCAACTGAGCGAGACTTGAAATCGGCATCAGATGAAGCGTTGTACTTCTCCATACATGCCTTCACCGAGAGTGCTTCGATCCGAGCCTGCGCTGGGTCATAAACACCGCAGGGCAGATCGCAATGTGCGTGGACTGTAATCATGGTTTTTACCCTTCTATCGTTTACGTTTCCAAGAAATCTTTGGCAAGGTTACCTTCTGACATCGAGTTATGCTCACCAGAGCACGTCCTTAAGGTTTGAGGCCAAGGTAGATAGAGAGTCGAGTGTGGATGCGAATATTTGATGGGGTCCTTCGCCTCTTCTCCATCGAACGAGCCAGGGTCAAGGGTCCCTCTATGGAACCAACTTTGCGCGATGGTCAAGTCATCTGGGTTCGAATGGCGACAGAGCCAATCTCACGCGAGCATCTCGAAGAGTTGCGAGGGCGAGTAGTGATTATTGAGCGAGATGAGATGCCGGGCATCTACCTGATTAAGAGGTTAGAGAAAGTCCACGGCGATTTGATATGGATTGAAGGAGATAACAAGGAATCAGATTTCGGTGATTTACAACATGATTCTAAGAAATTCGACTGGCTTTCACGTCACACGATAAAAGGATTTGCGTTACGCACGTTTCCTAGGAACTGAGTTAGCGCATGAAAGCTTCCATGATGAGAGCTTTCTGCTCTTCTTCATGGACATGGTGATTGCCGGTCGCAGGGCTTGCAGTTGCCCGGCGGGATACTCGACGAAGTGTTCGTCCCTGAAGAAGGTCTTCACCATCAGCTTTTGTTGCAAGTGCGACAAATGGCCAGGCACCTTGGTTTGCTGGCTCATCTTGAACCCAGAGCAAGTTGGCATTGGGATGCTTCGCGATGACTTCTTGGAATTCTTGGGCAGGGAACGGGTAGAAGCGTTCGACTCGAATGATGGCAGTGGAGAGCTCACCAAGTTTTGCTCGCTCGGCAAGCAACTCCCAGTAGATCTTTCCGGAACAGAAGATGACTCGTGTTGCATTGGTGACAGTTGGATCATCGATGACCGGCCTGAAAGTCCCCGATGTGAACTCGCTCAGTTGTGAGGCTGCTGCCTTGAGGCGAAGCATCGACTTTGGCGTGAAGACTACGAGAGGGCGTCGAACTGGATTCTTCATATGCCACCTGAGGAGATGGAAGTAAGAGGAAGGTGATGAAGGCTGTGCCACTGTCATGTTTTTCTCGGCACAGAGAGTTAAGAATCTCTCAATTCGAGCAGAGGAGTGGTCCGGCCCTTGTCCTTCATATCCGTGAGGAAGAAGCATGACGACTGAGGAGCGCTCGCCCCATTTTTGAAGCGATGAAGAGATGAATTCGTCGATGATGGATTGTGCTCCATTGACAAAGTCGCCGAACTGAGCCTCCCAAAGGACCAATGCGTTCGGTCTTGCTACCGAATATCCATACTCGAAACCAAGAGCGGCATATTCCGAGAGGAGCGAGTCAAAGACGAAGAACTGGTTCTCATCGCTGATCAAACCGCGAAGCGGCGTCCACTCCGCCGCGTTCTTGCTATCGATGACAACAGCATGGCGATTTGAGAATGTGCCACGCCGAGCGTCTTGTCCGACAAGTCGAATCGGATGTCCCTCGAGTAAGAGGGAACCGAATGCAAGAAGTTCGCCACCTGACCATTCAATTGTTCCGTCATTGAGTGATTCTGCGCGGCGAGTGAGTTGGGGCAAGAGTTTTGGATGAACATTGAAGCCTTCTGGGACTGAAACTTGAGTTGCTGCGATTTTTCTGGCGACGTCTTCGGTGATTGCCGTATTGATCTTCTTTGTCGAAGGCGCTTGAGGAGCGGGCGGGAAATTATCTTCGGGTTTGGTGTTGTGCACTGCTTGGTAAATCGATTCAAGTTGTGATTGGAAGTCAGCGATAACTTCATCGGCCTCTGCTTGAGTGATATCACCTCGACCAACAAGAGCCTCTGCATAGAGAGTGCGCACACTCCGTTTGTTTCCAATTAATTCGTACATAAGCGGTTGGGTGAAGCTTGGCTCATCGCCCTCGTTATGGCCGCGACGCCTGTAACAGACCATATCGATAACGACATCCTTGTTAAATGCTTGGCGGTAGGCGAATGCGATTCTGGCAACGCGAACGCATGCTTCTGGGTCATCGCCGTTGACGTGAAATACCGGAGCCTGAATCATCTTTGCCACATCGGTGGAATAGCGTGATGAGCGAGCAGATCCTGGTGAAGTTGTGAATCCAACTTGGTTATTGATGACTACATGGATGGTTCCACCGACTCGGTATCCCTTCAACTGCGAGAGTTGCAAGGTTTCAGCCACTACACCTTGACCCGCGAAAGCAGCGTCACCGTGTATCAATATAGGCAGGACGGAGTAAAGCTTCTTCACATTGAAAGCATCTTGTTTAGCGCGGACGATTCCTTCGAGAACTGGATTGACCGCCTCTAAGTGTGATGGGTTTGCTGCGAGATAGACCTTTGCCTTCGCGCCAGATTCAGAAGTGAAAACGCTCTCTGTGCCAAGGTGGTACTTCACATCACCAGAGCCATGGACTTCGTTCTCTGCGTAGTTGCCCTCGAACTCTTGGAAGATTTGGCCGTAAGACTTTCCTGCGACATTCGCTAGGACATTGAGGCGTCCGCGATGGGGCATACCAATGCATGCTTCATCAAGACCATTCTCTGCAACCTCTGTGATGATTGCGTCGAGAAGTGGAATCACCGATTCGCCACCTTCGAGTGAGAAGCGCTTCTGGCCAATGAATTTTGTATGCAGGAAGGATTCAAAAGCTTCGGCGCTGTTGATCTTTCGAAGAATGCGAAGTTGTTCCTCGCGCGGCATACGCGGCGCACCGACCTCTACCTGCTCTTGGATCCATTTTCGCTCATTTGGGTCATCGATATACATATATTCGATACCGATAGAGCGGCAGTATGAATCGCGAAGAATTCCAAGGATCTTTCGAAGTTTCATAAATGGTTTTCCGCCAAATCCACCAGTGGCGAATTCGCGATCAAGATCCCAGAGTGTCAATCCATGCGTGACCACGTCGAGATCGTGATGGGAGCGCTGGCGATATTCGAGCGGGTCAATATCGGCCATGATGTGACCAAAGGTGCGGTAAGCATCAATCAACTTCTGTACTCGAGCCGTCTTATTGATCTCATCATCTTTCGAGAATTCGAGATCAGCCACCCAGCGAATTGGCACATACGGAATTCGAAGTGCAGCAAAAATCTCATCATAGAAACCATCTGCGCCAAGCAAAATCTCATGAATTCTTCGGAGGAAATCTCCCGATTGCGCTCCTTGGATGATGCGGTGGTCATAAGTGCTGGTGAGTGTGACGACTTTCGAAATTGCCATTCGAGCGAGAGTCTCTTCACTCGCTCCTTGGAATTCTGCTGGGTAGTCCATCGAGCCAACACCGAGTATCAGACCTTGTCCTTGCACAAGGCGAGGGACAGAGTGAACAGTGCCGATGGTTCCTGGATTAGTGAGTGAAACTGTCGTTCCTGCAAAATCTTCTACGGCGAGCGAACCCTCGCGGGCCTTCTTCACCATTGCTTCATAACCCGAGTAGAACTGAGCGAAGTCCATTCCTTCGCATCCCTTGATGGAAGGTACGAGGAGTTGTCTGGTGCCATCGGCCTTAGCGATATCAATCGCTATTCCAAGATTGATATGTTCTGGATGGCCAAGTCCGGGCTTTCCATCAATCTCCGTAAAGAAGGCATTCATCTCTGGCATTTCACCGAGCGCCTTGACCATTGCGTAACCAATGAGATGAGTGAATGAGACTTTCCCGCCACGTGCCCGCTTCATATGGTTATTGATCACAGTGCGGTTATCAATCAATAACTTTGCTGGGATTGCACGGACTGAAGTGGCAGTCGGAACGGTAAGCGATGCTTCCATGCTGGCGACAACTCGAGCGCCAACTCCTCGTATCGGCTCGACTCGAGCGGCACTTGGTGTTGCTACCTGCTGCACTGGCTTGAGGATTGGTTCTGCTGGTGTTGGTGCCGCACTTACTCGTGGTTGCGAAACAGTTGGCTGCGGTGTGAAGGATTGCGTGCTGGTGGCAGTAGGAGTTGAAGGTGCTGCCGTTGATGCCTCAACTTTGGGAGCTTGCGTTTCCACGCCTTGTGAGGCTCGAGCAACAGACTTTGGAACTGGAGGAGTTCCTGGTCGCGTGACAGTCGTTTGAGTTGGCGACCCATTGGAAAGAGTTGAACTGTTTGCTGGAGAAGATGAATGTTGCGCAAGAGTGGCATGAGTTGTGGCTGCAGAAGGAGCGAAGTTCGAGGAGGTGAAAGCAGGGGATTTGAAGAATTCTTGCCAA
>RGOY01000160.1 GCA_010028225.1 Actinomycetota bacterium | reverse complement strand
AGTAAGTCATCAACTGGATAGATCGAGCCGACCGGATTATGCGGATGACAGAGGATATGTACTCGTGCGCCATCTCGATAGCCAGATTCAATCCTCTCAAAATCAAGGCGATAGGAATCGCCCACGGTGGTGGGAGCGATGAGTGGTATATCAACTGCTTGACAGTGAATCTCTCGAATCCAGTTGAAGAAGTTGTAGTAGACCGGTGTGTTGATGATTATCTGATCACCTGGCTTTGAGATGAGACGCGCCACCTCGATCACTGCGACGCCGACATCTGGAGCGACTCGAACCTCTTTCGGTTTCACCTTCCATCCCCAACGATTCGATGCAAAGGTGGAGAAGTTCTCACCAAGTTCGGGTATCTCTCCTAAGTAACCAGCATCAGAGTCTTGGATCAATCCAGTGATGGCGGTCTTGATCGGTTCTGCTAGTTCGAAGTCCATGACGGCAAATGGCATGGGCAGAATCTCTCGAGGGAAGGCGCGCCACTTCTCTGACTTTCTATTCTGAAGGTGTTGAAGTTCTGCAACCTTTATCTCAGGTTTTGAGGTCGGCATAGGCGAAGGATATGTCGCTATCTATCTGTCGCTTTGAATCGGACCAGAATCTCAGGTAGCGCGACAGCATCGATAAGGACATCATGGCTCTCACGAGGAAGTGATTCGCTCGACAACTCCTCGTCATGGAGTAAGGCAACTTTCCATGACTTTGCTGCCGAATTGTCTTGCGCTAAGGCACGATCGTATGAACCGCCGCCTTGACCGAGTCGTGCGCCACTTCGATCGACACGTAGCGCTGGAAGGATCACTACATCTAGTGAGCCTTCGAACTCGTCACCGATTGGCTGCATCAGTTTTTTGCGTTTCTTATCGCGTTCATATTCCATATTTGGATGCCACTTGATCCACGAGATGCCCCCATGTTGATTGGTTCTTGGCAAGAGGAGAATTTTTCCAAGTGAAGCAATTTTCTCATTGAGCAATACGGTAGATGGTTCATCGCCATATGAAAGATAGGAAGCGATGCTCCTTGAGGTTGAGATCTCGCCAGCTCGAAGTAGATGCAGCCAGTCTCCACCTATAGAACGTTGACTTCGCTCGAAGCGAAAGCGAGTTCGAAGATCCTGTTTTTCCTTCGATACTGGAGAACTCACCAACCAACTCTAAAGTCCCATGAGGTAAAGTCCGATTATGCGCGTGGGCGATTTTGCAGCGACAGTTCTCGACTTAGCAAAGCCCCTTACACCACTTGATCTTCCACTCCTTGATGCTCATGGTGCGACTCTGGCAAGTGATGTTCGAGATGGAGAACGACTCTTGCTTCCTTCAGGGGTGCGAATAAGGTCGACTCAGATCGCACTCGCTGCTGCATCGGGACTTGATCGACTTCCAACCCGGCCACAGCCGCGGGTTGTCGTCGTGGCGCTTGCTGATATGGCTTCGAGTAATGGCAGTGGCGCTGAGACGAACTCTTTCCTTCTTACTACTGCAGTAAAAGAGGCTGGAGCGTACGGATATCGCGTACTCCTTCAGGCCGAGACGCAGGCGCACATCAAGGCCGTTATCGAGGATCAATTAGTGAGAGCCGATCTACTTCTCATCACGGGAGATATCGGTGATAGGTCATTTGATCAAATATTGGAAGTACTCTCGCGAATCGGAGAATTCAACTCTGTCGATGTGAAATATGTTCGCGGCGGTCGCCATGCATATGGCGTGGTCGGCCCTGATGCAACTCCAGCACTTCTCTTTCCTGGTGATCCGATTGCGGCATATATTTCAACCGAGATATTTGCCAGACCCATGATCAGAAGCATGATGGGACTCTACGATTTACATCGCCCCGTGGTGAAGGCGCGATTGAAATCAGATTACTCATCGATCGAGGGCTTTCATGAGTTTCTTCTTGCATCACTCGATCGTGAAGGTGGAGTAGTGACGGTGCTGGAGGATCAATCAAGCCTCATCGCACTAGCCGAGGCCAATGCGCTCATTGCGATATCGCCTCTTGATCTTGAAGTGAAGGCAGGTCGAGAAGTTGATGTGATTTTGCTGGAACGCAGATATCTGTGAAGGCAAACGTGATCGTTTCAGCAAGTGGCCGAGTCCAGCTACGACCACTTCGGCTTCGAGACCGTGGTGAATGGCTTCGCCTGAGGTCTAGAAATCGAGAATGGCTCAAGCCGTGGGAAGCAACCTCACCGAGTGTGATCAACTTCGATCCTCCCTCGTATCACCAACTAGTGATGTATCACCGACGCGAAGCGCGAAACTTGAGGGCGCTCTCCTACATCATTTGGTTCGAAGGAAAGATGGTCGGACAGATAACACTTGGCGGAATTGCTTTCGGTGCGCTTCGTGGTGGTCATATCGGGTATTGGATCGATGAGGGATATGGCAATCGAGGAATAACGACCGAGGCTGTGGTGGCCATCACCGAGTTTGGCTTTCAATCGTTGAAACTGCATCGAATTGAGATTGCACTCCGCCCTGAGAATCAAGCATCGAAGCGTGTTGCCGAGAAGGCGGGATTCATTTTCGAAGGAATGAGGCCACGATTCCTTCATATTGATGGTGCATGGCGGGATCACATCGTCTTTGTCAGAGAGAACCCATCCGTCTAAGACTTTTTTGGAAATTGATTTGCAGTCGCACCACCGATAAATACTCGATTCGAAATACCCGAAAAGTCCGATTACTCCATTTATCTTTATCCCCCATGGGAGCAGGATTTATCTACCTCATCATCGTGGGGCTATGGGTCGCCTACTTCCTTCCTCGTTGGATCTCCTCACATGAAGAACATCTCGGTCGTTCGATAGATCGCTATCAAGCACTCCTTGATGCAGTTGGTCGAACTGCGACAGGTGTTGCGCCAGTGAGACTCTCTGAGAGCGAGAGAGCCGCGCGACTTCAAACCAGGAGATTGACCTTTCTTGCACTCTCATCTCTTT
>RGOY01000159.1 GCA_010028225.1 Actinomycetota bacterium | reverse complement strand
CGCTAGACCTTCAAATATTTACGCAGGGTCAAGACTGAGGCAAAACCTGATACCACGACCCCTGTTAACAAGAGATAAGCCGATGCAACCCATACATCGTTCCAAGTAAAGAAATTAGTGAACGTGAGAAGTGGTGCTATTCGCTCATCAACCACGTACTTAAGCCCAGAGAGAATCCCAGTCGATATCCCCCATCCGACAATCGCCGCAAAAAGTCCTTCAAGCAAGAAAGGCAGCTGAATAGAAAATGAGCTCGCACCCACTAGTTTCATCACTGTCGTCTCTCGACGGCGGTTATAGGCGGCAATTCGAAGTGTGTTGCTGATCAAAAGCGCCGCTGTGAGAACGCTGGCTAAACCAATAACAAGTGCACCATCACGCAACACATTAAGAAGAGAAAAGAACTTCTCAAGTATGGCTCGCTGGTCTTGAACAACATCAACACCTGGCCTTCCAGAGAATGCGCTCTCTACGACTGCAAACTCAGTCGGGTCTTTGAGCTTTACTCTAAATGACTCAGGTAGCTGATCGACTGTCACATTCTGAGCTATCGCAGAATCCTTGAATCTCTCTTGAAATCTCTGATAAGCCTCTGACTGTGATTCATAGTAGACAGTCTGCACAACTGGAAGTTCTTGGAGATCTTGTTGAATCTCTAGCCTCTGTTCAGCGGTAACAGGTCCACCGGCACATGAAGGAGTCTCTGAAAGTGGGCCACAGAGAAAGATTGATACTTCAATCTTGTCGTACCAATAATCTTTCATGGTTCGAACTTGAGAGTTCGAAAGAAGCCCAATGCCAAGGAGTGAGAGTGAGATAGCTACAGTAATGACAACGGCAAAAGTCATAGTCAGGTTTCTGCGAAGGCCAATGCCGACCTCGCTCATAACAAATCCAGCTCTCATTTACGCATCACCCCGTGTATCCATAGACGCCACGGACTTGGTCTCTAATCACATGTCCTGATTCCAATTCAATGACTCGCTTCCTCATCTGATCAACAATGCTCGAATCGTGAGTCGCCATCACCACTGTTGTTCCTTCACGATTGATGCGATCTAGTAATTTCATAATTCCAATACTTGTCCCGGGATCAAGGTTTCCCGTGGGCTCATCGGCGATAAGGATCGCGGGGCGGCTGACATAAGCACGCGCGATAGCTACTCGCTGCTGCTCACCACCAGATAATTCTCCCGGGCGCCGGTCAAGCTTCTCAGCAAGTCCAACAAGTTCAACGATCTCAGGGACCTCTCTTGCAATTTCCTTCTTAGTATGGCCAAGAACATGTAAGGCGAATGCAACATTCTCAAAAACTGTCTTATTTGGGAGAAGTCGGAAATCTTGAAAGACCGTTCCGACCTGCTTTCGAAGCTCGGGCACTTTCCAGTTAGATAACGTCCCGAGGTCTTTACCTGCAACATGGATAGTCCCCGAGGTTGCCTTCTCTTCTCTCAAGACAAGTCGCAGAAAGGTCGATTTTCCAGAACCAGATTGGCCAACGAGGAAAACAAACTCGCCCTTGGCAACATCGATGGAGACATCACTCAGTGCAGGCTTATCGGCCTTCGCATAAGTTTTTGTTACATGCTCAAATCGAATCATCTGCACCTCCTCAAACCAACTAAAACCTCTAGGTCACTGCCGACAATCCCGGTTGTCGTTTCAACGAACTCACAAGAGATGAAACGGGGTTCATCTTCTTCTAGTTGCGTCAACGACGTGTGAGAATCCTACGGAAGGCTTTCAGAAAATGTCGGATATCAACCTATTTTGCGGAACGAGTTCTGCGCCAGCGTATCCCTGCATCAATGAATCCTGTGAGATCTCCATCGAGGACCGCTTGCGTGTTACCAGTCTCATAGTCAGTGCGATGATCTTTAACCATCTGATAAGGATGGAGCACATAGGAGCGAATTTGATTTCCCCATGATCCCCCGGCATCACCCTTGAGCGCATCAATCTTTGCTTGTTCTTGTGCATGACGACGCTCCAAAAGTTTGGACTGTAAAACAGCCATCGCAGTCGCCTTATTCTGTAACTGAGATCTTTCGTTCTGGCATGAGACGACAATCCCTGTGGGAATATGAGTAATACGAACAGCAGAATCTGTCGTGTTAACACCCTGTCCACCCGGGCCTGATGAACGATAAACGTCTACTCTAATTTCTTTCTCATCAATTTCTATCGCATCACTCTTATCAACGACAGGAACAACTTCAACCCCAGCAAAAGAGGTGTGTCTTCGACTATTGCTATCGAATGGGGAAATTCTTACAAGTCGATGCGTGCCCTGTTCGACAGATAGTGAGCCGTAGGCATACTCACCTTCTACTTTGAAGGTGACAGATTTGATGCCGGCTTCTTCGCCATAGGATGTTTCAAGAACTTGAGTGCGATATCCCTTCTTTTCACAATGACGAAGGAACATGCGCATTACCATTTCTGCCCAGTCCGATGCATCGACACCACCGGCCTCAGAGCGAATCGTTACGAGCGCATCACGATGGTCATATTCGCCATTGAGGAGAGTCTCAATCTCCAATGCAGAGACATCGCTCTTTAAGGAATTCAGTTCGCTCAGCGCATCCTGGAAAGCACCTTCGTCTCCCTCACCCTGCGCCAACTCAAATAGCAGTGGTAATTCCTCGACACGACGACGCAATTGCGTCAATAGATTTAATTCACCTTGAACTCTTGAGAGCTCTGACGTTACTTTCTGGGCGTTATCGCTGTCATTCCAGAGATTTGGATCAGAAGCAGTCGCCTCGAGTGAGGCCTTTCGTTGTTGAAGTCGGGTGAGATCCTTGACCGATTCGATAGAAGTAAGCAAAGCGCCGATTGCTGAACCCTCTTTGAGCAAGTCAGGAATTTGATCCAACCACTTTGTTGTAGCAGCACCATGGCCTTCACTTGATGTCTGCTTTGACTCGGTCACTGAGGCATTCTAGGTCTTCGCAAGAACTCTCGTGCTATTGCAGTTTGGCGCAAAGAAGAAGGGAA
>RGOY01000158.1 GCA_010028225.1 Actinomycetota bacterium | reverse complement strand
TGTTGAGAAGAAGATGGCTGCGATGAAAGCGCACCCGACGCAAATAGCAGTTGATGGGCCTTTCTTTGCCCTCTCTGACAATCTTGGATTTCGAGTTTGGGGGCGTGAGTTCTATCGTCTCGTTAAAGGAGAAAAGTCAGCGCCATTTGATGATCATGGTCGCGAGCTTGATCTATTTGCCGGGGTTGAACTTAAGTGAAGTTGATAGTTTCGACTCTCTTTGGTGTGGGCGTCGGTATATCGGGAGTTTTTCTCCATAACAGCTACCGACCATTTGGATTAGTTGTATCACTTATTGCAATCGTGACCGGGGCTTATCTTCTGCGCGAGATGTATCGCTCTACGCTCTGCTCCTGGCTCTTTTTAATCGGATGGGCTTTGGTCGTTGTTAGAGGATCGACAGTTGGCAATGGTGGCGAGTTACTTGTGGAGGCAAATCTTTACGGCAATTCTTTTGTCCTTGGTGGCGCCGCTTTGATGCTTATTTTTACTTTGCGCGCTGGCAAAGCTAATTAGTTCTCCAACTCCATTCTTGACCTCTCAAAGTATCACGCACCTCAATACCAAGTCCGGCAAGTTGGTCTCTTAACTCATCGCTTCTCTTAAAATCTTTATTAATTCTTGCCTGCGCTCTAGTTTCAATAAGGGTGCGCGCTTCATCGGGAAGTTCTTTGCTAGCTCGCAACTCTAGAAGTTTGAGACCAAATAGCAGGTCAAGGGCTTCAAAGAGCGCCCGCTTCTCTCCAGCAGAGAGCTCAGATCGCTCAATAGACCTGAGTTTTAGTATCGCCTGTGGTGTATCTAGGTCATCTCTGAAATCATCTGAAATTGCGTTGATCAACTCAGCAACGGCAACTGAGTGCTCGGGCGCATGGCTTAACCACTCTTGGTAGGACTTGCGCCATCTCTCCAATAAGTTATGAGCGGTTTGGATTGAACTCCAAGATAGGTCCATCTGACTTCGATAGCGATTCTCCATAAAACAAAAACGCAGCGATAATGGATCAAGACCGCGATCAACTACATCTTTAATCAACACTACATTTCCAGAACTCTTAGACATTTTTCGCCCTTCAAAGAGCAAGTGCTCGCCATGTAGCCAGAGAGTGACTGCTTCCTCGTTAGCTCCATCAATCAGCGGATTGGATTGCGCCCGTTCATTTTCATGATGAGGAAAACGAAGGTCGATACCTCCGATATGTAAGTCGACTTTTCCTTCTAAGTATTTGAGCGACATGGCAGAGCATTCGATATGCCAACCGGGAAAACCGCGCCCCCAGGGCGTCTCCCAGGTCATTTCCCTGCGATCACCTGCTCCCTTCCAGAGCGCCCAATCTGCATGGAATTTTTTTGCGCCCACTTCGGTGTACTCATAACGATGGCCCGGCTTTAGAGCATCTAATCGATTTCCACTTAGCGCGCCGTAACTTTCAAATTTGGTTGCATCAAAATAAACGGACCCATCTTCTCCCCGGTAAGCAAAACCTTTTTCAATCAACTTTCTAATTGCCTCCGTCATTAGTTCGATACATTCACTAGCTCGGGGATATTGATCTGCAGGCTTAATATTTAGCGCGCGACAATCTCGGTGAAACCGCTCTTCATATTCGCGAGCAATCGAATAGGGGTCTCGCCTTTCCGCCTTTGATGCCGCAATCATCTTGTCCTCTTCAAAGTCCTCACTCATATGACCGACATCGGTGATGTTCTGAACCAATCTGACTTTTTGCCCTGAAAATTCCAACTTTCTTCGAACTAGATCGGCCAATAAGAAAGTTCTCAGATTGCCGATATGGGCATCGCGATAGACCGTCGGACCACAGCAATAAATCCGTACCGCCTTGGAATCACTTGCTTTAACTTCTCTAACTTCGCGGGAAAGGGTGTCGTATATCGCAAGCGGTGCTACTTCAGCGCGCTTCATACCTATCCATTATCTACGATTATGTAGGATTGGGTTCTCTGCCCAAGTAAGGAGTTGCCTGTGACATATGTGATCGCACTTCCATGTGTGGACGTTAAAGATAAGTCCTGTATTGAAGAGTGTCCGGTCGACTGCATTTATGAAGGGGAGCGGATGCTCTATATCCAGCCTGATGAGTGCGTTGATTGTGGAGCTTGTGAGCCGGTCTGCCCAGTCGAGGCTATTTATTATGAAGATGATGTTCCTTCTCAATGGGGAGAATTTAAAGAGGTCAACTCTGAGTTCTTTAATGAGCTTGGTTCACCCGGAGGCGCAAGCAAAGTTGGCTCAACCGGTAAGGATCACCCCAAGCTACTCCAGATTGAAAAGAAGCCCGAGAACTAGGGTTTTTTGAAACTCCCTGATTTTCCCTGGGATGCCCTCGCCCCATATGGGCAACGGGCAAGATCCCACCCGCAAGGTGCAATTGATCTTTCCCAAGGCACGCCCGTTGATCCAACTCCAGAATTTATACAAGCCGAATTACGTGCATCGGCTAACTCTCCTAGCTATCCAGTTACAACAGGATCAAAAGAACTGCGCGAATCCTTAAGTAAATATGCTCGCGAAACATTGGGCACAAGTGGCGATTTCGATGTTTTGCCAACAATTGGCTCGAAAGAGATGGTTGCTCTCCTGCCATTCCTTCTAGAGGCCAAGCGGATCTTGATTCCAAAGATTGCCTATCCAACCTACCGGGTCGGCGGCATGCTGGCCAAGGCCGCCGCCCGGCTCATCTCCTCCTCCCTCCGCCATCGCGACGGTTCCACGGTGGAGTGTGTGATCCCGGCCAAGTGTATCGGGGGTGCGGCCGAATCCTCCGCCACGGACGCTCTCTTTGCCCGATCCAACGTTGTAGACCGCGCTGGTAAATCCAGATTCTGCTTTTTTAAGCGCAGCGACATGTGCTTTTGCAAGATCTTGTACGTGAATGTAATCACGGATACATGTGCCATCTGGGGTTGGGTAATCGCTACCGTAGATTTCTGGGTGCTTGCCACTTTTAAGAGCAAGGAAGACTTTAGGAACAAGGTTATCTTTCGAGTTATCACCAAACTCAGGTATTGCAGATCCCACAACATTGAAATAACGGAGCGAAACATGGGAGATCTTTTCTGCGTTTCCGA
>RGOY01000157.1 GCA_010028225.1 Actinomycetota bacterium | reverse complement strand
AGGCGATCAATTCGGCGAGGATGTAAGGCACTTTAGGTTTGGTCACCAATTCGGTAACCGATTCTTTGAGAAGATGAACCAGATGCTTTTGCCTGCGGGTATCAAAGATGTGCTTTCTGGTTGGCGTGTAATGAGCCGACGCTTTGTAGCTTCTTTTCCTGGAGAGGCAACCGGCTTCGAAATCGAAGCACAATTGAATTCTCATGCCTTCAATATGAATGCAGCAACCACAAATATTGAAATCGAATACTTCCCGCGACCTCGAGGATCAAGGTCCAAACTAAACACATACCAAGACGGACTGAAAATTCTCAGGGTAACTCTGAAGAATTTCAGAAACCATAGGCCTTTATTTGCCTTCTCACTACTCGCTACACCTTGGGCGATTCTCACAATCTACTTTGTTTATCTCCCTGTCAGTGTCTATCTTGAACAAGGAGTGGTTCCATACGTGCCGAGATTGGTTGCTGGTGTGGGAACATTTATCGTCGCTGCACTTTTATGGAACTCAGGAATGATTCTTGAGCGAATAAGGCAAATCCGAATTGGTATTGCTCTACGGGTGTTTAATCAGAATAGTTTCTAACCCGCGAAAGAAATTTGGGAAACGTCTCTACGAACGCCCAAAGCAAGAGCGGAACTACTGGAAGCTGATAGCGGAAATTGACACCTAGCACGCCATTGATTGCACCAGTGAGCCAAACAGCAATAAGAACGGCCAGAAAGAACTTAGACGAATTGTGATGCCGGTAGACAACTGCAAGACAGATACAAAAAAGTAAGAATACAAAGAAGGTGCGATCCAGTATATAAAGTTGACCCAGTTCAAAAACAGTGACCTTCACAAGATTTATTGGATAAATGAAGATTTTTTCGATAAGAGATTTGTCGCTGTACCCTGGGAGGACATGACCCGAGAAAGGCCTGAGAAATATTGGGGCCATTCCAAGTAGAGCGAAGCCACCTACGAGAACTGATGTGAAGTATTTCTTGTGGACTAAAAAGACTAAAGCAACCGATATCCAGATAAGTGCCGAAAAACGTGTTAGTGATGATCCGATGACGGCTATCGCCAATATGACATGGTCGCTTTTTGTAAGATTTAGATTCGACCTTCTTTGAACAAGCCAAGCAAAGATCGATACAAATAGCAGGAGTAGCCCATCGGTGATATTGGCAAACATCCATCGCTGGATGCTTGTCGAAAGTGAAATCAGGATTATGGCGAGGTAGCCGATCGCTGGAACCTTCAAGTTAAGAGCAATTCGACTGGTTACAAGTAGAACAAAGAGCATTGTTGCCGCCGGGACAACCAACATCCCTCCGACTCCGAATAACTTAACAAACGGGACAGAGAGAAGCGGGTAGAGAATGCGGCCAGAATACTGATCCCAAAGGAATGCGTTATTTCTATAGTAGAGCTCTGGGCCTTGGTATTGAGCGTTGAAAGAGTTGCTTCTGTACCACTCACCAACAAGTCTTCCAGCTTCACTTTCACTTTGACCACTCCATAGAAGTGCTCGAAAGCTGTATAAAGCTCCATCAGGATGGAACAAACCATAATCAAAGCCAAATATCAGACCGTTATAGAGAAGTTTTGCCGCGAGGGTTAATGCCCAAACGACTACGGCAAATAGGTAAATAATTCCTGGGTTGCGCCCGAAAAATGAGATGAGTTTCTCAGCAATACTTTTCAATTACGCCTCTTTCGATGAGACACAATTTCCTTAATCACTGGAATTGTGCTCAAGACAATGATGATCACAGTTATTGGAAGCAAGACTTTATCGGCAGACTCTTTTATTCTTTCGCCTATAAGATAACCAAAAGAAATGAATCCTCCAGCCCAAATGGTGGCACTGAGAAGATTAGCAATGAAGAACTTTCGAGGGTCAATGCGAGCAACCCCACACATGGGATTGATCAAGGTCCTAACTACGGGGATAAATCGAGATAAGAATAGAGCTTTACCAACACCGTATTTCAAGAGCCAAGATTCCGTCTGTTCCACTCTTGCTTGATTGAGAAACTTGCTGTTGGGACGATTGAAAACCTTGGGGCCTAGTTTTCTCCCGATGAAATAACCAACTTGTGAACCCATAAATGTCGCGATGGGTGCACCCACCAACAAAACATTAAGGGGAAGGCTCACACCCAAAGCCGAGTCAGCCGCCCCAGATGCTGCGACTCCAGCGAGGAACAACATTGAATCCCCTGGCAACACCAGCCCGACCAGTAGTCCGGTCTCGACAAAGAGCACAGTCAAAACACCAAATGCGCCTAATGTCGAAATAATCCACTCAGGGCTGAGGTACTCAAGACCTGGGATTGATATCCACTGCATAGCGGTCAACCCTAGGGTCATTCTTCCCGCACAGATCCCCTACACACCTCCTTTATTTCAATAAGCACTCCCGAGTGACTTACACTTTTGCCCATTGTGCTCGGCCCGGACGGGGTCGACCCGATTTCTCCAACGGAGGAGATATGCGAGCCTTTGCGGCCTCAACAGCAGTAGTAGATGTGACCGGCGCTAACCTCACCATCGCTTATTTGGTTCTTGGGGTTGCCGTAGTTGCTCTAGCCATCGCCTACGGGCTCCGTGCCCAGGTTCTTGCCCAAGGTGAGGGCACTGCCAACATGAAAGAGATCGCTGAGGCGGTCCAAGAAGGAGCGGCGGCCTACCTAACTCGCCAGTTCCGCACCCTCTCTTATTTCGTTGCCATAGTTTTCGCGCTCCTCTTTGCTCTACCCGGCGACATGGATGTCAAGATCGGTCGCTCCATCTTCTTCATTGTTGGCGCAGCCTTCTCAGCTTTCGTCGGTTACAACGGCATGTGGCTTGCAGTCCGGGCCAACGTTCGAGTGGCAGAGGCTGCTCGAAATGGCTCAGCCCCAAAGGCTGTTGAGATCGCTTTCCGTACCGGTGGAGTCGTCGGAATGCTCACGGTGGGTCTCGGGTTGTTTGGCGCCGCGATTGTTGTCGTCCTCTATAAGTCTGACGCCCCTTCAGTATTAGAAGGTTTTGGTTTTGGCGCCGCGATGCTTGCGATGTTCATGCGCGTGGGTGGTGGAATCTTCACCAAGGCC
>RGOY01000156.1 GCA_010028225.1 Actinomycetota bacterium | reverse complement strand
TTTTTCCACTGACTGAGTTGGGTGCGATGGTCACCAAGTCGATCATGCTCAAACCGCGATCAGGTCGAGCAACTCCGCGGATGGCTGAAACGCCATCAGGTATGTTGAATTCGATTGGTTTACAAGGTCCAGGCATAGATCTCTTTCTGGAAGAAGATCTGCCGTGGTTGCTTGGTACTGGGGCTCGAGCAGTTGTTTCAATTGCGGGGGAGAGCGTTGATGAGTACGGGGCGCTTGCCAGACGTCTTCGTGGCGTACGCGCAATCTCGGCTATAGAAGTGAACATCTCATGTCCCAATGTCGAAAATAGAGGAATGGTTTTTGCCTGCGACCCGCAGGCAGCGCGCGCTGTTATCGAAACTGTCCGAATAAATATCGGAGGTGAATATCCCATCATCGCCAAACTTTCACCGGACGTTACTGATATCTCCTCGATTGCTGGAGAGGTTATCAATGCAGGAGCTGACGGACTCGCCTTGATTAATACTTTGCTTGGTATGGTGATTGACCCTAAAACTTTGAAGCCACTTCTTGGCGGGAAGACTGGCGGGTCCGATACTTGGAATGGGTGGTGTTGCCTCAGGTGCAGATGCATTGCAGTTGATCGCAGCCGGAGCCAGCGCTGTCTCTGTTGGCACTGCCTCATTTGGGGATCCGCTTGCTCCGGTGAGAATTAAGAGTGAACTCGCCTCCCTCCTCAACGGCCACGGCTTTTCCAGATTAAAAGATGCGATCGGGGTAGCTCATGCGTGAACGCTCGCCAATTATTGTCGCCATCGATACCACTGACCTTGCTGAAGTTAATTCACTGATTGAGGCGACTCGAAATTCAGTCTCTGTCTATAAATTTGGCCTCGAGTTTTATCTCAAATTTGGCCTTGAGACCCTGCAATCGCTGATTCGTCGTTTTGATATTGAACTATTTCTTGACCTCAAGTTACATGACATCCCCAATACCGTTGCTGGCGCTTCTCGTTCCATCGCTTCACTCAAGCCGCTCTTTCTTACAGTTCACGCGACGGGTGGAACGAAAATGATAAGGGCGGCAGCTGATGCACTGCCAGAGACAAAGATTGCGGCTGTAACAATATTGACTTCACTCGATGACGAGGAGATGAAACGAATTGGATTTACCGGGTCGCTGTCGCAGCAAGTTTTAGCGCTGACCGAGCTTGCCCTCGAATCAGGCGCTAAGGCCGTCGTTTCCTCGGCACGCGAAGTTTCAGAGATCAAACGTCGTTTCCCATCTGCCATCACTATCACTCCAGGGCAGGCAGTGACTATCTAGTCATCGGCAGGCCGATCTCAGCTTCTTCAAATCCGGGAGTTGCGGCAGCAGAGATTCTTGCTTCTATCTATCAGTGATGAGATTGCAACAGTGAAAAATCTTCCACCAAAACTCGATTCGACTACCCGCCGAGCCAATGGGCTAAAGGCAGTGGCTGCACGGCGCGAACGTGCCGATATAAAACGGAAACTGAAGGGAGGCGAACTCGAACTTCGAGCGCTCCTCGCCAGTGAGAGCAATGCAAAAGATCGAATGTTGGTAGTGGAGTTGTTGGAGTCACTTCCATTTATTGGCGAGATTCGCGCAAGAGAGTTGATGGAACGTGTGGGAATTTCGCCTCGGCGACGAATTGCAGGCCTTGGCATTAGACAACGTGAGAGGCTGCTAGAACTCATCGAAAAGAATCCTTCGAGAAAGTTGCTGAGTACTCTTGGAGGCGTGAGCGGATCGATTTACGGAAGGCTCTTTGTTATCTCGGGGCCAGGCGGTGTCGGAAAGAGCACCATCACGCAGGAACTCAATCGCTTCGATGATTTCTTTGTCAGCATCAGTGTCACGACGAGAGCGCCGCGACATGGAGAGATCGATGGGGTCTCTTATCACTTTGTTTCGCGAGAAGATTTTGAATCCAGAATTGCCAACAATGAGTTTATGGAGTGGGCCGAGTTCGCCGGTAATCTCTACGGAACTCTTGAACGCGAAGTCCATGAGATGCGACTTCGCGGAAAACATGTCGTACTAGAGATAGAGATACAAGGTGCACGGCAGGTTCGAAAACGTCACCCTGAAGCGACTTTGGTATTTATCTCTCCACCATCGTGGGAGGAGCTTGAGGCAAGAATTCGCGGACGCGGTAGTGATGATGACTCGCGAATTGCTCAGCGCTTGGCTTTGGCCCAGGAGGAGTTGGCGGCCTCAGATGAGTTCGATTTAGTGCTGATAAATACAGAAGTGGCTGAAGTAGTAAAACGGCTGGTAGCCTTAGCGACCTCTTAGCCGGGAGCCCCCGCACACCTACACGTTGAACCTTTAGGTTCTGATGTGAAAGAAGGAATCGCGACGATGGAAATCAAGACTGAAGGAATCACGAACCCTCCAATTGATCAACTTTTGGAGAAGTCCGGGTCCAAGTACAGCCTCGTTCTCTACGCTGCAAAGCGCGCGCGACAGATCAATGCCTATTACTCGCAGCTCGGTGAAGGGCTCTTGGAATATGTAGGTCCCCTGGTTGAGACGAATGTTCATGAGAAGCCGCTCTCAATAGCGCTCCGTGAGATCAACCAAGACCTCCTCTCCATCGAGCAATTGGAACCGACTCAGAGCAAGTAAGCGGGCGCAGTCGGTGACCATGACTTTTCCCCGAGGTCGAGAATTAGTACTTGGCATTGGTGCCGGAATTGCGGCTTATAAATCTGCCGATCTCTTGCGTCGATTGCAAGATCGAGGTTTTTTGATCACTGTCGTTCCGACTCCGAACTCTTTGAACTTTGTCGGTAAAGCAACGTGGGAAGCGCTCTCTGGACGCAAAGCCCAAAGCGAACTCTGGGAGAACGTCTCAGATGTCCCTCATGTTGCTCTTGGTGATAAGGCGCATCTCATTGTGATAGCCCCGGCTACGGCAGATCTGATTGCAAGAATCGCGCAGGGTCGTGCCGATGACCTCTTGACCAATACAGTTTTGAGTACGAGCGCTCCAGTAATTCTTGTACCTGCGATGCATCCTAAAATGTGGCTTAATCCAGCAACCCGTGCAAATGTTCAAACGCTTCGAGAACGTGGTTATTTTGTGATGGAGCCTGCGAC
>RGOY01000155.1 GCA_010028225.1 Actinomycetota bacterium | reverse complement strand
ACGGCCGGGAGCTCCGCTTGATCGATACTGCAGGTATTAGGCGTCGTTCTCATCAAGACGAGGGGGCTGATTACTTTTCGATACTTAGGACCGAAAAGGCTCTGGACCGTGCCGATCTCGCCCTACTGCTGATAGATGCCTCGCAAGTCATTACCGAACAGGACTTACGGCTTATATCGATGGTCGAAGATTCGGGTAAAGCGATAGTGATCGTCATGAACAAATGGGATTTGGTTGAGGAGGAGAGGAGACTCCAACTCGAACGCGAGAGCGAACGAGCGTTCAATCAAGTTCTCTGGGCCGAACGAATCAACATCTCGGCCAAAACTGGCTGGCATAAAGATCGGCTTTTGCCGGCGATAGAGCGTGCCCTCGCCTCGTGGAAGACGCGCATTCCAACGGGAAGGCTGAATGCCTTCATAGGTTCCATCGTTGCCGAAAATCCGCTCCCGGTTCGCGGGGGCAAGCAAGCCAAGATTCAATATTGCGTCCAAGCCTCAAGCACACCTCCCACCTTCATCCTCTTTGCAACAGGTTTTATCGAAGCCTCATATCGACGATTCATCGAACGCCGGCTACGTGAAGAATTCGGATTTGTCGGAAGTCCCATTCGTATCTCTATTCGGCTGAAAGATAATGACCGAAGTTCTTAGACCCCGGATTGAATCGAGTGAATCATCTTCGACGGGGAGTGGGAGAAGGAGCGGGAAAGAGAACAAGTTTGCAAGTAGCATGGGAAGCGTTTACGGGACGTAGCGCAGCTTGGTAGCGCACATGGCTGGGGGTCATGTGGTCGCGGGTTCAAATCCCGCCGTCCCGACGAGGAGGAATATGGCGAAGTCAAAGGTTTATACAGTTCCAAATTTTCTCTCACTTCTTCGTCTGCTTGGTGTTCCGGTCTATTTCGCTTTGATCGAGAACGAACGATTCGGTTTCGCGGTCGGACTTCTCTTCATTGCTGGAGCGACAGATTACCTCGATGGCAAGATTGCACGGCTTTTTAATCAAGGTAGCCGTCTCGGTGAAATCTTGGACCCAGCAGTCGATCGCCTCTACATCCTGGCGATTCTTCTTTCATTCTTACAACTCGATTTGATGCCGGTCTGGATAGTTGGGGTGATTATTGCCCGCGACTTGCTGCTAGGACTCCTTCTTATGATGATGCGTCGTTACGGCCTTGCACCTTTTCAGGTGACATATCTTGGTAAGGCTGCAACTTTTAATTTGCTCTATGCCTTCCCGCTCATTCTGCTTACTCGAGTGGAGGAGAGGTGGGTATCTGATCTTGCCTTCGTATTAGGGTGGGCTTTTTCGATTTGGGGAATAGCTCTTTATCT
The DNA here is from genome assembly GCA_010028225.1 of Actinomycetota bacterium. Classification (GTDB taxonomy): domain Bacteria; phylum Actinomycetota; class Actinomycetes; order Nanopelagicales; family Nanopelagicaceae; genus SYAN01. The sequence continues at coordinate 1,783 of RGOY01000155.1, read as the reverse complement.
CCTAACCGGCATCTCCTACGCAATCGCAGGCTGGCGAGCGATTGTCCAAGCACGGGCTTCGAGGTTATAGTCCGCCAGTCCCTCAACCATCCAGGAGAGTCATGAGCGCGGTTCCAGAGAATTTGAAGTACACGAAGGAACACGAGTGGGTCTCAGATAACGGCGACGGCACGATTCTTTTCGGCATTACGGATTATGCGCAATCAGCGCTTGGTGACATTGTCTACATCCAGTTACCGAAAGTCGGCAGTTCAATTTCGGCAGGTGCTGTCTGCGGTGAAGTTGAATCAACTAAAAGCGTTTCCGAGATATACGCGCCGATCAGTGGTGAAATTCTTGAAGTGAATGATTCTTTAAACTCAACCCCTGAGAAGATCAATCAAGACCCCTACAAAGATGGTTGGATCGCTAAAGTCAAGAGTGTTGGAGAGTATTCACTTCTTGATCCTGCGGGATACAGGGCAGTAATTTCTGGGTGAACCCAGCTTCTGAGGTTGTTTTTTCGTGTAAACCTCGGCTTGACCTTCAAGGCTCTCCTCAATAGCGTTGCCCTCAACGTGAAGGTGAGAGTGATATGAGCGTTCCGGCCCGGGCCTATCTCAGTATTGGCGAAGTTCTCAGTAAGTTGCGACCAGAATTTCCTGATGTAACGATCTCAAAGATTCGCTTTCTCGAATCTGAAGGATTGATTGATCCGCAGCGCACACCTTCCGGTTATCGGAAATTCACCACCAGCGATTTGGAAAGACTTCGCTATGTTCTTCTCGCTCAACGCGATGCTTATCTTCCGCTCAAGGTAATACGAGAAAATCTTGATGCGCTCGATCGCGGTCTTACCCCACCCGCTAATCCCGGAGCGTTGCCAACAGTGCGACTTGCTGCTGTGGAAACTTCTACTGACTTTGCAGATCGTTCAGATTTGCGACTCTCTCGAGATGAACTTCTCTCATCTTCCGGTCTTACCGATGAACAACTTGTAGAACTCGAAGGATTTGGATTGATTGCACCACGCGGACGTTTCTATGACGCCAACGCCCTTGCCATTGCTTCAGCCATTTCAGAGATGAGTGAATTTGGAATCGAAGGACGCCATCTTCGCGCCTTCAAGACCGCAGCCGATCGCGAAATAGGACTCATTGAGCAGATTGTCACTCCATTGCTCAAGCAGAAAAACACAGACTCTAAAGCCAGAGCCGAAGAGGTGATTCGAGAACTTGGCTCACTAAGCGTGAGGTTGCATGCAGCATTAGTGAAAGCTGGCCTAGCTGAGGGAAGATAAGGCTATGGATTTCCATGCTGTTGATGTTGTGGGTGTTCGCGTGGAGATGCCATCCAATCAGCCGATCGTTTTACTCAAGGAGATGGGTGGGGATAGGTATCTGCCCATCTGGGTCGGCGCAGTCGAAGCAACCGCAATAGCTTTTGCGCAACAAGGCGTCCAGCCACCACGACCTCTCACTCATGATCTCCTCAAGGATCTCCTTGGTGCCCTTGATCGAAAGGTGGAATCAATTCATCTCACCGAACTCAAGGATGGAGTGTTCTATTCACTCATCAACCTTGACCAAGGAGTCACCGTCTCATCGCGCCCGAGTGATGCCATCGCCATTGCCTTAAGAACTGGCTCGCCCATACTGGCCAGTGAGCAGTTACTCCAGGAGGCTGGAATTCAGATTCCTGATCAGGCAGATGATGAGGTAGAAAAATTTCGCGAATTCCTTGACCAGATCAATCCCGAAGACTTCGCACCTTAAGAAACCTCCTCAAAAATCGCCCCAAAAAT
>RGOY01000154.1 GCA_010028225.1 Actinomycetota bacterium | reverse complement strand
CGTAGCTCCCTGCTCTTTGATCGTGGCAACGAATGCAGCGCGGTCTTCATCTTTGGATCTCTGTTCTTTGCGCACATCGACGACTTCATGATCTGGCATCAATGTCTTTGCCCAGTGAACCGCGCCCATACCTATAAAGAAGAGGGAGATGGCAAGCCCTAGTCCGAGAAAGAGTTGATGAGCGTTGGTGGTGCCGAGAATCGGAAGGAAGATCAGTTGATCTTGTGGGATTGCTACATACGAGAAGATGAAGAGGATTGTCCCGAGGGCAGAGGTGAGAAAGAGGATCGCAACTTGTTGCTCTGCTCGCTTCGCTGCCTTGGGGTCGGTATCGGCTTTACGGTGAACATGCGTGGGAAGGCCAGGGTCTTGTATCGGTTGAAGCGACATTCTCAGATCACCGCGCCTTCGAGGTGAGCCATACGGCAACACCGATCAAAGCGCCAAGACCTAAAGTCCATGCCAACAATCCTTCGGTAACGGGACCAACGCGTCCAAGAGTTGCTCCACCAAGAGAGGGTTCTGCTTCAACTTCTTTTATCCACTTGATGATGTCTAACTTCTCTGCAGGAGTAATCACTTTGTCACCGAAGACTGGCATCGCTTGCGGACCAGTGATCATGGCTTCGTAGATGTGCTTTGGCTCTACACCCATCAGTGTTGGCGCATATTTTCCTTGAGTAAGTGCGCCACCTTGGCCCGCGAGGTTATGACACATCGCGCAGTTATTTCTAAAAAGGGTGCCGCCGGAAGCAGCGTTTCCATCGCGCTCCCATGCAATCTCTTCGTTGGTAAGCGCTTTATGTCCTGGAGCTAACGAGGCCACATACTCTGCGAGCGCTGCCGTTTCGTATTCGTCATAAACCGGAGGCTTTCGCACCGCCTGTTGGCTCATATCAGCCATCGGCATGCGCCCAGTTCCTACTTGGAAATCAACTGATGCGGAACCGACTCCAATGAGTGAAGGGGCAGCTCCCGCGCCTTCTGCGTTAAGTCCATGACAAGAAGAACATCCTCGCGCAAAGATCTCTTTACCTTCCTTGATCAATGTCGCCTTGTCAGCGCTGATTACCAGCGCTTTGCTCTCCATCGACTCAGCCGCAGCTTTTCCGGCCGTGAAAAGCGCACCGGCAATGAATAGGCCAAGAGCAAGGAGGATGGGACGAAAGAAACGATGTTCGCGATATCGCGAGATTCGTGCCATAACTATCGCTCGCTCCTCACTTGATCAGGTAGATCGCAGAGAAGAGTGCGATCCAGACGATATCGACGAAGTGCCAGTAATAAGAAACGACGATCGCAGTGGTTGCTTGACGGTGGCCAAAGCGCCCTGCGCGAAAAACTCGAACCATCACAATCAAGAATGCGAGCAAACCACCCGTGACATGGAGTCCATGAAAGCCGGTCGTCATGTAGAAGACCGAACCATAAGGTTTGGACGAGAGGGTCAAACCTTCTTCAACCAGGTGGGCATACTCATAGACCTGTCCACCGATAAAGAATGCGCCCATAGCGAAGGTGAGTGAGAACCATTCACGCATTCCCCACTTGCTCCACTGCAAGAGCGATCCTGATCGCTTGGCTTGAAAACGTTCGGCTGCGAATACGCCAAACTGACAGGTCACCGAACTTAAGACAAGGACAGTTGTATTGATCGCGGCAAACGGTATGTCAAGCAACTCAGTTGACTCAGCCCAAATTTCTGGACCTTGAACTCCGCGGATGGTGAAGTACATGGCAAAGAGTGCGGCAAAGAACATCAACTCACTTGAGAGCCAGACGATTGTTCCTACGGCGACGATATTGGGGCGATTAATTCGCGGCGCTGGAGAGCTTGCAAGGGCAGCCGAGGACATAAGGGGATTATTCCCCATATCGCGCATAATCCATGCGGTGAAGGCTCAACTTCAGTGATTGAAAAAAGGTGGTAATGGCCACTCTCAGAAGCGGTCGAAGATGACCTTGAAGTTGTTCTGGGTCACACCTCTCAAGAAACTCGCAGTGAAACTCACCTTTTCGTGGCGCAGATAGACTCTCGCCATGGATTCGGCACATTCTGGCGATCACGGCCCATCACTGATAGAGGAGCCGCCCAAACGAGCCAACCTCACCATTGCCGTCTACTCCGACGACTCGTCAACTCGTATGGCAATAGTCAAGGCGCTCGGTAAGAGGGTTGCGCGAGATCTTCCGGAGCATGAAATTCTGGAGTTTGCGACGGGGACTGCCGTCAAAGATTTCGCGGCGGGAAAGAAGCGAGTTGACCTCTTCATACTCGATGGCGAAGCGGTGCCAGAGGGTGGCATGGGAATCGCTCGACAACTCAAAGATGAGATTTATCAATGTCCGCCAACCTTGGTGATAACGGGCAGAGCGCAAGATGCCTGGCTTGCTGGATGGTCAGGAGCGGATGCGGTTGTCACTCATCCGATCGACCCATTCACTCTGGCCCGAAGCGTCGCTCGAATTTTCGAGTAGGCGATGTCGAATAGATGTCGCTCCTCGAGTTGGCATCGACCACGGACCGCGACTTTCGTCAATAATTAAAACCTCTGAGATTTTCTCGAGAACGCGTACCAACTTCTCGCTCTCCTCGTAATTCTTTGCGGGGATGATGCTTTCGTCATCTTCAATGCGCTCGCCACTCAAAAGGAGCGAGGAGATCGTCTCCTCCAAGAGTTCGACTCGGGGGAGTTGTGCTGATGAGGCAAGGCGGCCGTAACGAATCAGAAGAAGTTCATCTTCCACGCGAACCAGAATTTCAGGAATGCGAGTGATGGCTCGAATGCGTTGACCTCGACTGACACCGCGGGCAAAGGAGGAAAGTCGATTTCGAAGTGCGAGTGCATCTTCAAATCGCTCTTCGCTTGCCAGCTCTTTCATCTTCTTCATCAACTCCTCTTCTAAGGGAGTACTTGCGCCATGAAGAAGTTGGTGCACGCTCTGCGTGAGGCTTTGGTAGGAGTCTTCACTCTGGGCCCCTATGCAGGGCGCATCGCAGCGCTTCATTTCAAAGAGCGCGCAAGGCGATGCAAGTTTCATACTCCGCGAAGTTATTTTGACGGTGCACTGGCGAATCTTGCTTACTTCATAGATCGCTGAACGGGCAGCATCAGCTTCTTCCACTCCTGAGAATGGACCTGCCCATCCCTCATCGTCGGAAAGATCAGCGAAACCTCGTACTGTTGATAGGCGTGGAAAAGTCTCATCCGTCAGTCGTAACCAGATCTTCTTCTCCGGAAATTTTGAGCGCCGGTTGTATCGTGGTT
>RGOY01000153.1 GCA_010028225.1 Actinomycetota bacterium | reverse complement strand
GATAAGGATCTTGAGAGCACATCGATTCGAATCTCCATCAAGAGCGAGGATGCATGGAGTTGGCTGAGTGGGCTCAATGACATTCGCTTAGCGCTCGCCGTGCGCCTTGAAATCGGCGGTACAACGATGGGGGATTTACCGAGTGATAGCCATCGATCGGATGCTCGAAATAAAGATAGAGAAGCGAGTGAAATCCAAGAAGAAGTTCATCGAAAATATGAGGTGATGACAGATGGCGATCCGATGAAGGCGGTCTATGCGGTCTACAACTGGCTTGGTTGGCTACAAGAGGAATTCTTGAAGCAGATGGATCCTGAAGTTCAGAGTGAGTCAACAACCGGGGATTAATCTTTTTGTAGAAGTAATGTGAAATAGAAGCGGCCCGGACTCCACGTGGGAATCCGGGCCGCTTTTGCTAGTGGCCAACTTGAAATTTGGCCGAAACTAGCCTCTTCTAACTAGTGATCGTCCTTCATGCCTTCTGCGAGCGACTTCATGCGAGCGATCTTGTAGATCGTCAAGCCGAAGAGGCACTTCGCAAGCACGTCGGCGGTTGTGTAACCGACCTGGCGCCAGACGAAGCCTTGTGGATCCATTGCATCGGAACCAAGGAGAGGCATCATGTAGGAGATTGGATAGACACCCCATGTTGCAATGAGGAGGAGGCGGAGTCGACCCACCGTTGCAGCCACACCTTCTGGCTGACGATCGAGCGACTTGCCAAGCTCAACAAAGAGAACATAGAGGATGTAAAGGAATGGAATCGTCGAGAGGACGCCCCAAAGGACCTTTGTTCCATCGTCTGTGCTGATCTCACCGGGGTACCCAAGAGCGATCATCGCAGCGGATGCTGGAACAAGACGTGTGATCAAGGACCTGCTTGCTTCTTTGGCCAGCGCGAGAACTGCGATGACCTCTACGAGCAAGAGGGGAACAGTGAGAATCCAGTCAACGTAGCGGTATGCCTCATTGAATGCGTGCTGGCCCTTTTCCATATCGACCAAGACGTTGAATGAGTCATCTGCTGTGGCATCCTTGAATGAATCAAAGATGCGGATGTAGTGGTAACCAGCGATGAATGTAACCATCGAGGAGAGGACCAGCGCGTTACGGTACTTGGGGAGCACGCGATGCTGGCTAACCAATGTGTACACAGTCGTAGCGAGCATCGAGATAAGTCCGAATGAAAGGACGTTAAATACGGTGCTCCACTGCGAGCCGTCTAGCATGATCATGTAATAAGCCTCCATGGGCTATCAATACGGCCTCCCGGTTTGAGAGGTCGAGCACCGCCTCATGACTTCATATGAGAGCCACGACACAGCGCTGAAGGAAAAGGGTTCACCCTGTTCAAAGGTTGTGCAAGGCAAAATGGGCGTGTCTCTCGGTAAATCTTTGGGAATTCTTGGGCGATTACGCAGGATTGTCCGAATTGAGTTGGCTACCCGTCAGTATTGAAGTCAACAGGCCCGCGTACCCTTTGGCTCTGTGAGTGACCTACCGATTGGCATCTTCGACTCAGGCGTTGGTGGGTTAACCGTTGCTCGAGCTGTCATTGATCAACTGCCACATGAATCCATTCTTTATCTCGGTGACACAGCACGAACGCCCTATGGGCCCAGGCCACTTGCCGAAGTACGAAGTTTCTCTCTAGAACTTCTCGATCGCCTTGTTGCCCGTGGCGTGAAAGCACTTGTCATCGCATGCAACACAGCGAGCGCGGCGATGCTTCGTGATGCCAGGGAGCGCTACGACCTACCTGTCGTTGAAGTGATTCAACCAGCGGTGCGGCGAGCCGTTTCAGCTACCCGAAACGGAAAGATCGGCGTGATCGGAACCGCGACGACGATCGATTCCCGCGCCTATCTTGACGCCTTTGCCGCTGCGCCCCATCTTGAAATCACCTCTATCCCGTGTCCGCTCTTTGTTGAGTTTGTGGAGCGTGGCGAGACCAGCGGGCCTGAGATAACGAAGATTGCGCGCCAGTACCTGCAACCTCTCCTTGATGCGAAGGTCGATACCTTGGTCCTTGGTTGCACCCACTATCCCTTGCTAACTGGTGTCATTTCGTATGTGATGGGAAATGAGGTCACTCTCGTTTCCTCGGCGGAGGAGACAGCCAAGGATCTTTACCGAGAGTTGGTTGAAGCGGATCTTCTTCAACGTGGAGATTCACTAGGTCAAAAACCAACATATGAATTTATTGCAACCGGTGATGCATCATCCTTTGCAAACCTTGCACGACGATTTCTTGGTCCTGAGGTTGGCGAGGTTTCCTCGAAGATCTAGCAGAATAATCACGGGGCGATGTTCGGATGAATAATCAACTCGATTCTTAGCTGAGTCCTTCGGTCTCAGGAGAATAAAGTTAAGAAGCCTTGAGATGGTAGTAGCAAGACGGCAATAAATAGTTGGAAACAAATGGATGAGGGAAAATAAGGGGAATGGGAGCAGGAATGTCAGACCGCAAGGATGGAAGAGCTCTTGATCAACTTCGCTCAGTTTCCTTTCAACGCAATTGGCTTCGCCATAGCGAAGGTTCAGTCTTGGTGGAGTTTGGTGATACGAGAGTTCTCGCCGCTGCATCTTTCACTCCAGGGGTTCCGCGATGGCTCACTGGTAAAGGTCAAGGTTGGGTGACTGCGGAGTACTCAATGCTTCCTCGTTCCACGCATACTCGCTCTGACCGCGAGAGCGTCAAGGGAAAACTTGGTGGTCGAACACAGGAGATTTCACGACTGATCGGGCGGTCACTTCGCGCGATCATCGATCTCGGTCAACTAGGTGAGAACACCATCATCATCGATTGTGATGTGTTGCAGGCAGATGGCGGGACTCGAACCGCAGCGATTACGGGCGCATATGTTGCGCTCGCCGATGCGATCACATGGGCAGCGGGCAAGGGATATGTGAAAGCCGATGCCAAAGTTCTCAAAGATTCTGTTGCTGCTGTCAGCGTAGGAATTATCGATGGCAAGCCGATGCTTGATCTCTGTTACGAAGAAGATGTGCGGGCCGAGACCGATATGAACGTTGTCTGCACTGGCTCAGGATCTTTCATTGAAGTCCAAGGAACGGCAGAGGGAGAGCCCTTCGATCGAAAACTCTTGGATGGGCTCCTTGATCTTGCGCTCGTTGGGTGCAAAGAGTTGACCTCACTGCAAACTTCCGCACTCACTCGCTAGGTAGCAAATTAATGTCGAAGCGAATCCTTGTTGCGACTCGCAATAAGGGAAAGCTTGCTGAGTTACTTCGTATCTTCCAAGACGAGATTCCTGGAATTGAACTTCTCACTTTGGA
>RGOY01000152.1 GCA_010028225.1 Actinomycetota bacterium | reverse complement strand
CTACATGACTTCGACTCTGAGGGAGAAAAAAATTTTGAGATCATTGAGTATCAATGTAATTGGGGGATCGGCATCAGCGGCTCACGCTCTGCTTGATGAGTCCTCTTCGTGGCCCAGGCTTTTGGAGAGGCAACTGAAATCGCAGGAGATAGACCTGCAAATAAGCCATAGGTGCCAAGGTGGTTTGACGCTTGTTCGCTCAATTGAGTTGATTGGGGATTCGTCCCCCAGCGACATCTTGATTCTGCATTTCGGCACATCGGTAGCGTGGCCTTCTCCATTGGTGCGGATAGGGCATCGATTCGGATTTGAGACCCATAACGAATATGCCTTTCATCAGCCCCCCTATAAGTACAGTGGCAGCTGGTCGCATAAGGCAGCGAGATGGATGCGGTTACGAGTCAGGAATTTCATCAAATACTTGCTCTTCTTGGCTGGTGTTTATCGCCCAAGAAATTCAATTCGGGAAGTAAGAGATCAGGTCAATGCTGTGATCTCTCTTGCAAGAACGAAGGCCGATCGAGTGATCTGGATTCAGCACCGCTCACTGCAGTCAAAGCGAATCATCTTAGAGCGAGCAATCTATTCACGATATTACAAGCGAGTCATCTCAGCCGTATCGGAAATTGGAGGCGAGTCAATAACGCTCATCGAGCTTCCACCAGATTTCTTGAGCGGGGAGAACTACCTTGTCGATGGAGTTCATCTATCAGAACTTGGGCATTCGAGATTGGCCGAGCGAATTCACGAGAAAATCTAAGTTGTCGCAAACCAGCGAATCGGCCCTTCGTGGGAGACGAAGACTGATTCTCCAGGAGCGAAATGAACTTTGCCCGCTATGCGCGCTTTGAGGGTGCCAAGGTAGGCAGACTCGATAAGACCGAATTCAATAACTGCATCATGGCCGTAGTACTCGACTCTGGTGACAACTGCTCGTTGTCCGCTCGAAGAACTTTTGCTCACCACTATTTCTTCAGGACGAATGACCACTATTCCAGATTCGCTGCTCTCCGATGAGATTTCAGAGCTGAGTGGGTGAAAGATCTTTCCACCATCGCGGCGGGCTGGAAGGACGAGTGCATCTCCAGTGCTGAGCGCGGCATACGGGGTCGAAGGTGTGGAATAGACCTCGGCGGGAGTGCCATGCTGAATGATTTTTCCGTCGCGCATCAGCGCGATCATGTCAGCAGTAACGAGAGCCTCTTCACGATCATGCGTCACCATCAAAGTCGTTGCCCCACGCTTTTTAAGGAGGGATGTCACCTCGTCGCGGAGTTCGCTTCGAAGCGTTGCATCAAGTGCTGAAAATGGTTCGTCAAGGAGGACAACTTTTGGTTCAAGTGCAAGAGCCCGCGCCAATGCCACTCGAGTCTGTTGGCCACCACTGAGTTGACTCGGCATTCGATCGCCGTAATTCACCAGCCCAATCAGTTCGAGCATCTCGTGGACGATTTTGCGTTTTTGATCCTTGGTAAATCTCTCTCTTTCCAGGGCGTAAGAGATATTGTCGAAAACGGTGAGATGTGGAAAGAGAGCTGCTTCTTGTGGCAGATAACCGATTCTTCGCTTATGGGGCGGAAGAACGAGGGATGAAATGCTCACAAGTTGCTTACCATATCGGATCGCGCCGGATGTGGGAGTCACAAGGCCTGCAATAGCCCGAAGAAGAGTGGTCTTGCCGCATCCGCTTGGCCCCAAGATTGCAGTGAACGTACCTGCATCTATTTGAAGCGAAAGCTGGTCCAGAACCTTTCTCTCACCTAGATGAACCGTTAAGGCATTGACATCAAGAGATTCCATTGAATGCGCTCCTTGATGTCGATTCTTGATGAGTGCGGTCTGGTCGCGAGAGGAGAAATGTAGGGATAGCTGCGATCAAGACCAACATCAGCGCATAGGGCGCTGCTTCGTTGAACCTATTGATCGAGGCTTGGCTCCAGATCTCGATTGCAAGCGTGTCAAAGCCAGTTGGTCTGAGCATAAGAGTCGCAGGAAGTTCTTTCATCGCAGTCAAGAGAATCAAAAGGAATCCCACGCCGAGTCCTGGAGCGGCAAGTGGGATTGTCACTCGGCCAAGAGTTCGAAGCGGGGAGATGCCAAGCGTTGTCGAGACTTCTTTCAAACCCTGAGGTACTCGTTCGATACTGGTTGCAATGCGTAGGCAAATCCCAAGAGAGCAATACTCTGATAGAGCCACGGTAATCCTGATGAGAATGCAACGAGGGAGAGCCCGAGAACCACTCCAGGCAGTGCATGTGAAATGAGCACCGTACGCTCGGTGATCAATCCCCACCTGCTTCGCGAGTTGATAATCGTCCAGGCGAGCGGGAGGGCAAAAGCCATCGCAATAAGCGCGCCGAGTGTCGCGACGAGAACTGTGTTGAATGTTGCCGACAGAAGCGATGCAAAATCAATCCCGCTGAAATTGGTTATTAACCGAGAGATAAGAAGATATGCCGGCACAGCAAGTGCTAAGGCTGCATACCCAACAATCAAGAGAAAAATCCACGTTCTAGCAAGAGGTTTCGAGATGAGGTTGGGTCCATCTTTGAGCCGAGCAGAGGACCTAGTGATTGATGTCTTGCCTTGCACCCTAGCTTCGCCAAAGACGAGGAGCGCGGCGAAGGCGATGAGAATCAAACCGAGGAGCGCGGCAGATTGACGATCGAAGGAGGCCCGGTAGAGATTTTGAATTGAGCGCGTGAAGGTATCGACATCAAGGAGTGAGACTGCGCCGAAGTCACTAAAGACATACAAAATTACGAGGAGAGTGCTAGCGGCGATGGAATTTCTGATTTGTGGATAGACAATCCGAGTGAAGACTTCGAAACGGTTAGATCCGAGAGATCGTGCGACATCAATCTGCACCAGGTCGATTCTGCGCAGAGCGGCGAAGGTGGCAAGAAGTGTGTAAGGCATCGTGCTCAGTGTCAGAACGAGGGCTGCTGCCCAGAATCCCCGGAAAGAGGGCCAGATCGCGATCCAGCAGTAAGTGAAAACGTATGAGGGAATCGCTAGTGGAAGTGCCGAGATCGCAAGGAGAAAAGCTTTGCTCTTGAGTTCACTGGCAAAAAGAAGTGTCGCGAAGAGAGTTCCGATGAGAAGTGAAGCGAGAGCAACGACGAGAGCTAGGGAGAGAGTATTGAGAACAATCTCGAACGTCTTTTCTCTCACCACGATAGCGAGGAGATCCTGCCTGGAAATAGTGCGAACTCGATTGATCAGGTAGAAAAGAGGTAGCAAAGCGAGAGCGAGTAAAACCAGTGTGAGCGCGCCCGATGCTTTTGTGAGGCCGGTGCG
>RGOY01000151.1 GCA_010028225.1 Actinomycetota bacterium | reverse complement strand
GCGGAGGTGGAGCAATCGTCGCATTTTCATCGATCGGGGGAAGAAGCGCGAGCCCGGTGACTGGGGTTCCCTATGCCGCAGCAAAAGCAGGAATCCTTGGATTAAATCGCCGCCTGGCACGAGAGGTAGGAGCAGATGGGATTCGAGTTAATGCAATTGCACCTGGTTTATTTCTCACCGGAAGACTTCAGGGAATGTTTGATGCTATGAGTGAAGCAGAGAGAAATGAAGTACTTGAGGCGATTCCGTTGAAACGAATGCCGAAAATCAGTGAGTGCGTTGAGCCAGTGCTCTTCCTTGCAAGTGATGCCTCGTCTTACATCACCGGAACAGTCTTAGATGTAAACGGCGGAAGGATGATGGCGAACTAGTTATCTCTGGCTACTCTCTTACTTCGAACGTGCCTTTTCTATTCGATCACATATTGCAACAGCAATTCCATCGCCAGGTGGCGGAACAATGACAATCTCCGAAAGCCCACGGCTATCAGCTTCGCGAAGTGCGGAATAAAGAACTCGTGCATATTCTTCGATCGTCTTAGGTGATGCTAAGCGAGTATGTCGTGGTGGCGTCTGGATATCAGCGAGCGCCAAGAATCCTGCGCCATCACTGCCGGACCCCGAAACCAAGACTCGTGCATCTGGCGCGTAATGATTCTCCAGTAAACCTGATACGCGGATTGCATCTTCGCGCTCTACTAACTGAAGCGAAGTAGCCTCTTTAATCATCACCTCGGTAATTGCGCCAGGGCGAAGAATTCGCGGTGAATCTGAAGTGCAGTCAATCACCGTCGATTCAATTCCAACCAAACAAGGTCCACCATCCAAGATGACTTCATCGTCTGCAAGTCGTGGGCCTAGCTGTTCCTCGGCCGCCTGCGCCGTTGTTGGAGAGACTCTCCCAAAAAGATTAGCACTCGGCGCTGCTACTCCGCGCCCACCCAAGAGATGAAACTCTTCTAGAAGTTTCAAAGCAAGTGGATGGGATGGGATGCGAATCCCAACGCTCTCTTGTCCACCAGTAAGAAAATCGCCCGCATGTCTAGATCGGGGAAGAATTAAAGTCATCGACCCTGGCCAGAAATTTCGGGCAAGGGCAAGTGCGTACTCTGGAATCGAATCAATCCAATATTCCAGTTCGCGTAGCGAAGCGATATGGACAATAACAGGATGATTTCTTGGCCTGCCTTTGATCTCATAAATCCTTGCCACTGCACTGGCATTTTCAGCATCGGCCCCAACTCCATAGACCGTCTCAGTGGGGAAGATGACAAGCTTTCCATCACGAAGCGTGTTCGCTGCTCGCGCCAGCGCTTCTACAGTGCAATGCGAGATGATGGTCACCTGAGAATTCTCCCATTTATTTCCCTTTTCACATCCATTAAGGGAAACTAGCCCTATGCGAAGGTATCTGGCTCGACCAACAACTGCACTCATTACTCTTACTTCTCTACTAGCTCTAGCGCTCTCACTTGGATTGGCTCCTGCTTCACACGCACAAACTCGATCGATCACAGTGAGCGCTGATGGAAAAGTAAGTGTGACCCCAGATGCAGTCCGTATCAATGCAACAGTCTCGGTGATCTCAGATACTTCAAAAAATGCGCTCACTCAAGCAAACCAATCGTCTTCAAAGGTACGAGCTGCATTCTTAGCAAATGGTCTTGAAAAGAAAGACCTCAAGACGCAGAGCATCAATGTCTACCCTGAGTACAACTACACATCAGATAAAGGGTCAACCCTGATCGGCTACCGAGCCACTCAATCTTTCGAAGCGACAGTTCGTAACGCGGCAAATGCAGGGGCAGTCGTTGATGCAATTGTGGATGCAGGTGGAGATGCCCTTCAAGTCAACTCAGTGACACCATTCGTTCTCAATGCAGCAGGTGCAACAGCAAGCGCTCGAGAAAACGCAGTGAAGAATGCGCGAACTAAAGCTATCTCTTACGCGAAACTCCTTGGCGTAAGGCTCTCCAACGTGATGACTCTTGTCGAAGGGTCTGCCCCTTCATTTGAACGTCCAGTTTATGCATTAGATAAGAGCGCTGAAGGAAACACTGTTGTAGACCTCGGCCAACAGGAGGTCACTGTGACGGTGACTGTGAAATGGTCTATTCGCTAGATGAGTATCGAGTCCGAACTGCTACCTTCATGGTTCCTTATGCCCAAGCGGGACTTACGACATTCGATATGGCAGATCATTATGGATCTGCTGAAATAATCTCAGGCACTTTCAAGAAGAACCACGAAGTCGGCGCAAAGAGCACGCTTCTCACCAAATGGGTGCCTAAGCCAGGGCCGGTAACAAAACAAGATGTTCGAAAGGCCGTTGAGGAGCGACTTCGGCGACTTCAAGTGGAGAGCGTTGACCTCCTTCAATTCCATGCATGGAACTTCTCCCACCCAAGCTGGCTCGATGCACTCTTCTTCTTGCAAGAACTGAAAGAAGAGGGATTGATTCGCTCACTCGGGGTGACGAATTTCGATACCGCCCATCTTCGAATTGCAACATCAAGTGGAATCCAGATCTCCACAAACCAAATTTCCTACTCACTTGTTGACCGACGTGGTGGCGGCCAAATGGCTGATTACTGCGCAGCTCATGGAATCGCGATCCTCGCTTATGGGACTCTCTGCGGGGGTTTTCTCTCAGATAAGTGGCTTGGTAAAGCTGAGCCAACAGGAGAGGCTCTCTCTAACTGGTCACTAATGAAATACAAGCGATTTATTGATGTAGCTGGTGGATGGAAAATATTCCAAGAGTTGCTCGCAACACTTCATGAAGTCGCAAAGGAATTAGGGACCTCGATAGCGACGGTCGCATCGCGTTATCAACTAGATCAAAAAGCTGTTGGAGCGGTCATTGTCGGTGCAAGACTTGGCGAGAATGCACACTTTGCTGAAACTGCAAAACTGTTCGATATCGCAATATCCCAGGAACAGCGCCATCGAATTGAAATGACTTTGTCGTCCTTTGCACCGATACCTGGAGATTGTGGTGACGAATATAGAAAGCCTCCTTATCTGACCGCATCTGGCGATCTCAGTCACCATGTCGATGGATTTCCATCGCCTTACATGACTGTGACCGAAGGATCAAAGATTCGAGCAGAATCTGGAACGGTCTGGGAAACTCTGGCTGGATATTCACGGGCAGTGCGAGTTGGTGATCGGATCATGGTCTCTGGTACGACTGCAACCCATGGATCTATCTCGATTGGTATTGATGATCCGCAAGCGCAAGCTCATTTCATCATCGACAAGATCGAAGGATCGATTGAATCCCTCGGTGGCAAATTGAGCGATGTCGTTCGCACTAGGGTCTTTGT
>RGOY01000016.1 GCA_010028225.1 Actinomycetota bacterium | reverse complement strand
CCAATATCCGATCGAATCAGTTCAAACTATGGCCCGGATCATCGAGAAAACTGAAGCTGAAGCGTTGGATTTGATACCGCCACTCAAGCACGCGCCACGAACTAAAGGTGGAGCAATCACGAAAGCTGCGACAGAAGTGGGCTTGATTATCGGCGCAAAATATCTAATCGCATTCACGCAAAGTGGGGATTCTGCTCGCCGCATGTGTCGACTACGAAGTTCCATTCCGATGCTCGCTCTCACTCCAGAGCAATCCACGTATAACAGGTTGGCGCTCAGCTGGGGGCTTGAACCGTTGATTGTTCCGACGGTGACGACAACTGATGAGATGGTCAAACAGGCTGATCAAATTCTCATCAAGAGTGGGACTGTGGCAAAGGGTGAGAATGTTTTGATCGTTGCGGGTTCGCCGCCCGGGATTCCTGGCTCGACGAACGCTATGCGCGTACACGTTATTGGAGCTGCCGTTGATGGGATCGCGCCGGCTTACCGATAGCCTCGTGGCTATAATCGCACTCGCATCATCAGTATCAACTGCCTCGGTACTCCAACGGTAGAGAGGGCGGTCTCAAACACCGCATAGTGTCGGTTCAAATCCGACTCGAGGCACATGTCCCACAGGATTGTCGTCGCTGAAGATGAGGCGCTGATCCGACTCGACCTCATCGAAATGCTCAGTGAGTCTGGCTATGAAGTTGTAGGCGAAGCGACAAATGGAGCTGATGCCGTATCTCTCGTCGAAAGTCTTTCACCGGATCTGGCCATCCTTGATGTCAAAATGCCAATACTTGATGGAATTTCAGCTGCACAGCAAATACAAGGCAAGTGTGCCATTCTGATTCTGACCGCTTTCAGCCAAAAGGAGTTGATAGACCGTGCCAGCGAATCGGGCGCGATGGCTTATGTGGTCAAACCGTTCACGATCGGAGATCTCACTCCTTCGATCGAAATTGCAATAGCTCGCTTCAAAGAGATCAAAGCGCTTGAATCAGAGGTGGCAGATATCCATGAACGCCTCGAGAGTAGGAAAATCGTGGATCGCGCCAAAGGTGTCTTGATGAAGGCGCTAGCGATTTCTGAACCTGAAGCTTTTAGCTGGATTCAAAAGACTGCGATGGATAAGCGAGTCTCAATGAAATCGGTGGCAGAAGCGGTTCTAGATCCGGCAAAGGGTGGTATCTGAACTACGCCTGAAAAGGCTTTGGCGCACGATCAAGAATCAAGCAGGTCAGACGTGCGGTGCACGTTTTCACTCCCTTGTCATCGGTAAGAACGATCTCATAACAGGTAAGAGTTCGACCGAGCGAGATTGCCGTCGCGACCCCTGTGACAAACCCTGAGGTGGCAGACTTGTGGTGAGTCGCGCTCACTTCGATTCCCACTGATGTGCGATTGAATCCGGCGTGAAGCTGTGAGGCAATCGAACCTAGGCTCTCGGCGAGAACAACATTAGCTCCGCCATGCAGCAAGCCAATCGGTTGTCTATTTCCTTCAACTGGCATTCTCCCAACGACTCGTTCTGGTGACGCCTCAAGAATCTCGATCCCCATTCGGGCACCAAGCTCACCACTACCTCGCTTGACGAGGAAATCCATGTAGTCGTTGATTTTGCCCGAATCATCACTTGACATGAGTGCATGATAAGGCAGAGCACTCGTCAAAAGCCGTGAGCGACCTCAACAATTCCCATGTGGCACACTCTCTGCATGAGAAGTAGTGGGCGGAAATGAAGAAGTTCCTCTTACTAGATGGCCACTCGCTCGCTTATCGAGCCTTTTACGCACTTCCCGTCGATAAGTTCGCTACTTCCACAGGCCAGCCGACCAATGCCATCTACGGCTTCTGCTCGATGTTGGTCAATCTTCTGGCAGAGCAGAAACCAGACCAAGTTATCGTGGCATTTGATCACTCTCGAAAGACTTTTCGCACCGAGCGATTTCCTGAATACAAGGCAAATCGCGCCAAATCACCCGATGAGTTTCGCTCTCAGTTCGACTACATCGTCGAGTTGATTGAAGGATTCAATATTCCGATTGTCATGCGCGAGGGCTACGAGGCCGATGACTTGATAGCGACTGTAACTAGAGTGGTCAGGACCGCATCCGGCGATAATCAAGTTTTCATCACCACAGGCGACCGAGACTCTTTTCAGTTGGTGGACGAAAAGGTGACAGTTCTCTATCCGATGAAAGGTGTCACCGAACTCGCAGCAATGACGCCGGTGAGCATTGAAGCCAAATATGGACTAACTCCTGATCAATACCCAGATTTCGCTGCTTTGCGTGGAGATCCCAGTGACAATCTTCCCTCGATACCTGGGGTGGGAGAGAAGACAGCAATAAAGTGGATTCAAGAGTATGGCTCGCTCTCAGGTCTCATTGCGAAGGCAGATCAAATTTCTGGCAAAGTAGGAGATGCTCTTCGCGGACATACATCCCAAGTTCTACTCAATCGCGAACTCACTCAGCTTCTTGACGATGTACCGCTTTCAGATACTGAGTTGACTTCGTTAGTAAGTGGCGAATGGCAAGGGGTCGATCGAAGCAAAGTTCGCACGCTCTTTGCGAAGTTAGAGATAAAAGCGCTCAAGGATCGAATAGATAAGCTGCCTGAGTCTGCGGATTCGAAATCTCAAAATCCTGATGATGTCGCGCCTTCAAGCAAAGAGCTTTCTGGCGAGGTTCGAGTTATTAAGTCTAATCTCAAGACAGCACTTGCTGACTCAGGTGATGAGTTCGCTCTTTTAGTGGCGCATAGAATCGAAACCGGAGATCTTGAGGTTGCGCTATCACCGCGACCGGGGGTTGTTCATTCATTTCATGAGAGTGCGCTACCAAGTGAGTTATTGACAGGGCGTGCGATCTTCGGCCATGGAATCAAGAGATGGCTGAGGGAGATGGATTTGCCCAACTCGACAAGAGTCACCTTTGATACTGAACTTGCTGGGTATCTTCTCAATCCGGGGGTGCGTGATCTTTCACTCGAAACTCTAGTTCAAGAAAATCTTGGCATTGAAAGGGGCGTCAGTGCTGACGAACAAGATCTCTTCACTGCCTCTACTTTCGCTCCCGAATTGGCGAGTGATCTCTGGTCCCTTCGCGATCACCTCAATAGGGGAGTGCAAGAACGGGGTCTGAGTGAGTTGTTGGCAGAGCTTGAGATTCCATTGATCATCACCCTCGCCAAAATGGAGCGTGTCGGGATCGGGTTCGATACAGCAAAAGCCAAGGAGCTCAAGAGGGGTTTTGCCAGTGAATTAGAGAGTCAGGTGAGTAAGGCGCATGAGAGCGCTGGTCACGAATTTAATGTGAATTCTCCAAAGCAGTTACAAGTTGTTCTCTTCGAGGAGCTGAAACTTCCAAAAACCAAGCGAATAAAGAGTGGCTACAGCACTGATGCTGACTCGCTCACCTGGCTCCATCAAGAAACCAAACATCCACTCCTGGCCTCGCTACTTCGGATACGGGAAGTCGGAAAACTAGAGACAGTTCTTGAGGGATTAATTGAGAGTGCGCATGAAGGAAGTATTCACACTATTTTTCAACAGACCGTCACGGCGACTGGTCGGCTCTCATCTACCGATCCTAATCTTCAAAATATCCCAGTCAGAAGTGAAGAGGGTAGAAGAATAAGAGACTGTTTCGTTGCACGAGATCCATATTCGCTTTTGATGACTGCTGACTACAGTCAGATAGAGATGAGGATTATGGCTCATCTCTCGGCAGATGCTCATCTCATTAAAGCCTTCAATTCGGGTGAGGATTTACATAATTCAGTTGCAGGTCTGGTTTTTGGGGTAAAACCCGACCAAGTTAGTAGCGAGATGCGCAGAACAATTAAGGCGATGTCATACGGGCTTGCTTACGGTTTGTCAGCCTTTGGCCTTGCCCAGCAACTTGACCTTTCGCCATCGGAAGCGCAGAAACTAATGGATGACTATTTCACTCGATTTGGTGGAATCCGTGATTACTTGCAAAACGTTGTTCGCCTTGCCAGAGAACGCGGATATACCGAGACACTTCTTGGGAGACGACGCTATCTACCTGACCTTTCGAGCGATAATCGTCAACGCAGGGAGATGGCGGAACGAATGGCGCTCAACGCTCCGATTCAAGGTTCTGCAGCTGACATCATTAAGAGTGCCATGTTGATCGTCGAAGATTCCATTGCTGAGGCTGGACTCAGATCAAGAATGATCCTTCAAGTTCATGACGAGTTGATTTTTGAGGTTGTGGCCGGTGAGGAAGAGCAATTAGAGAAACTCGTCCGAGAAGGGATGAGCAGGGCCTATCCGCTCGATTTACCGCTGGAAGTTAGCGTTGGAATTGGTAAGAGTTGGGACGAAGCCGCCCACTGACTCTCAGTTTGACCTTGAGGACAGGCGGAAAGTAGCCTTCACCCGCTCGTTGATTGAGTCCTTGATGACCGTTCGGGATCCCCGTTCTTCAAATCTTGAGGGTTCAGAAGATTCATGTGATGAGCATGCCCCTGTCCCTACTAGTCCCTGTCAACCGGAGTCCCTTGTCCACCTCACAATTGTCCACCTCGCAAGTAACCATCAATGATGTCGGCACAGCCGAAGATTTTCTCGCAGCAATCGAAGGAACAATCAAAAATTTCAATGACGGTGATCTGGTCTCAGGAATCGTCGTCCAGGTAGACCGCGAAGAAGTTCTACTAGATATTGGTTACAAAACCGAAGGTGTTATCCCAGCTCGAGAACTCTCTATTCGCAATGACCTCGATCCATCTGAGATTGTGAAAGTCGGAGAGCGCGTCGAAGCGTTGGTTCTGACAAAAGAGGATAAAGAAGGACGATTGATCCTCTCGAAGAAGAGGGCGCAGTATGAGAAGGCTTGGGTTGATATAGAAGAGAAGAAAAACCGAGATGAAGTTGTCGTCGGAACAGTCATCGAGGTTGTGAAGGGCGGCTTGATCGTCGACATCGGTCTTCGAGGCTTCCTTCCAGCTTCATTGGTGGAACTCCGTCGCGTCCGTGATCTCACTCCTTATATCGGCAAGCAGGTCGAGACACGAATCATCGAACTCGATAAGAATCGAAACAATGTCGTGCTTTCACGCCGTGCTTATCTAGAGCAGACTCAATCGGAGTCACGTACTTCATTCCTCAACCAACTTCAGCGCGGTCAGGTTCGAACTGGAGTTGTCTCATCGATTGTCAACTTCGGTGCTTTTGTGGACCTCGGGGGAGTAGATGGTTTGGTTCACGTCTCTGAACTTTCCTGGAAACATATTGACCATCCAGGCGAGGTTGTTGCTGTTGGCGATGAGGTAACAGTTGAAGTTCTCGAAGTTGACTTTGAACGCGAGCGCGTTTCTCTTTCACTGAAAGCCACACAAGAAGATCCATGGCAGGCTTTTGCTAGAACACACACCATCAATCAAGTGGTCCCTGGCGAAGTCACCAAGTTGGTTCCTTTCGGTGCATTCATTCGCGTATTCGACGGTATTGAAGGACTTGTTCACATATCCGAGTTGGCTGAGCGTCATGTCGAGATCCCTGAGCAGGTTGTTCAAGTTGGCGACCAGCTATTCGTCAAGATTATTGACATTGATCTCGAGCGCCGACGTATCTCCCTCTCATTGAAGCAGGCTAATGAGGGTCACGATGTCGAGATTGAAGCCTTTGACCCTTCCCAATACGGAATGCAGGCTCGATACGACGAGAGTGGAAACTTCATCTACCCAGAAGGTTTCGATCCAGAGACTCAAGAGTGGCGTCCAGGTTATGAATCCCAGCGTGAAGAGTGGGAGCGCCAATACGCCGAAGCACAAGCTCGCTTTGTCGCCCACAAGAAGCAGAAGGCGGAAGCAAAAGCAGCTGATGCCGCTGCTGCCGAGGCCGGCGTAGTTGTTGCGACAGCTGAGGGAGCCACCGAGTAGTTTCAGCCTGTGCTCACTGTTGCAGTCACTGGTGGAATCGGTTCTGGTAAGTCACTCGTTGGCGACTACCTCGAGGCGCTTGGCGCAATCGTCATCGATTCAGACCAACTGGCGCGCGCGGTAATCGAACGGGGAACACCAGGTTTTGACGAAGTTCTTTCGCGATTTGGCGACAAGATACTTCACGATGGTGGAATCAATCGAGCGGCACTCGGTGAGATTGTCTTTTCCGATCCCCAAGCGCGTAAAGATCTCGAAGCAATCATTCATCCTCGAGTCCGCGCCGAAACTGAGGCAGTGATCCGCGCAGCTTCAGAAACATCGGTCGTGGTTAATCAGATTCCATTACTTGTCGAAACCAATGGCGCTCATCGTTTTGATTTCGTGATCACGGTAGAAGCCCCGGAAGAACTTCGAATAGCTCGGCTAAAAGAACGCGGGATGAAGGAATATGACGCGCGCAGACGAATGGCGTCGCAGGCAACCTCTGATGAGAGACGAAAAGTCGCAGATCTAGTTCTTGATAACTCTGGCACGAAAGAGGAGCTTCTTCATCACGTGGAGCGAGTTTGGCAGGAAGTGCTGCTACCTCGTGCAATGGGTAAGTCATGACCAGGCCAACTCTCGACGCGCCACGCAGTGCTAAGCCTTTTCAAGTGATTTCGGAGATGACCCCGTCGGGGGATCAACCGAATGCAATTGCAGAATTGACCGCGCGATTGGGTCGAGGCGAGCAAGATGTGGTCCTCCTTGGAGCTACGGGAACCGGAAAGTCAGCGACAGCCGCATGGCTCATCGAACAAGTACAGCGGCCGACTCTCGTACTTGCTCCGAACAAAACTCTCGCCGCTCAGTTAGCTAATGAGTTCAGGGATCTTTTACCTAACAATGCGGTGGAGTACTTCGTCTCGTATTACGACTACTACCAGCCAGAAGCCTATGTACCGCAGACCGATACTTTCATCGAAAAGGATGCTTCCATCAACAATGAAGTGGAGCGACTTCGATACTCGGCAACGTATTCATTGCTGACCAGAAGAGATGTGGTTGTCGTCGCGACTGTCTCTTGTATCTACGGTCTCGGCACACCACAGGAATATATCGATCGCATGATCCGCCTGAGCAAAGGCGAAGAGATCGAGCGAAATAAATTGTTGCGTCGATTCGTCGAGATTCAATATAAACGAAATGACATGTCTTTTGAGCGCGGAAACTTTCGCGTAAGAGGTGACACCATCGAGATCATCCCGGTATATGAAGAGCTAGCCATTCGCATAGAGCTCTTTGGAGATGAGATCGAACGTATCACCCATCTTCATCCATTGACGGGCGAGATTGTCGATGAAGTAGAAGAAGTCTTTATATTCCCTGCGACCCATTACTCGGCTGGACCCGAGACGATGAAGCGAGCAATATCGCAGATCGAAAAAGAACTTGATGGCAGGTTGGGCGAATTGGAGAGGTCTAACAAGCTACTTGAGGCGCAGCGGCTTCGGATGCGTACAACCTTCGATATCGAAATGATGCTGCAGTTGGGCTTCTGTTCCGGTATCGAGAACTACTCGCGACATATCGATGGACGAAACCCAGGCTCGCCACCCAATTGCTTACTCGATTACTTTCCAGACGATTTTCTCTGCATCATTGATGAATCCCATATCACCGTTCCTCAGATCGGAGCGATGTATGAAGGGGATGCTTCAAGAAAGCGAACTCTCGTTGAATATGGATTTCGGCTTCCTAGTGCGCTTGATAATCGTCCGCTGACTTTTAATGAGTTTCTCGAGCGAAGCGGTCAGAAGGTCTATCTCTCCGCTACGCCAGGAAAGTATGAGCTTGGAAAGAGTCAGGGAGAATTCGTGGAACAGGTGATTCGACCAACTGGTTTGGTTGATCCCAAAGTTGTCGTCAAACCAATCAAAGGCCAAATTGATGACCTGCTTGGCGAGATTCGAAATCGAGTAGCGAAAGATGAGCGAGTTCTTGTCACCACGTTGACCAAGAAGATGTCGGAGGATCTCACTGATTACCTCTTGGAGCAGGGAGTGCGAGTTAGATATCTGCACTCCGAAGTGGACACACTCCGGCGCGTGGAACTCTTGAGCGAACTTCGAAGCGGGGATTATGACGTCCTCGTTGGGATTAATCTCCTCCGAGAAGGTCTCGACCTTCCAGAGGTGTCACTTGTTGCGATCCTGGATGCTGATAAAGAGGGATTCCTTCGTTCCACAACCTCTTTGATTCAGACGATTGGCCGTGCGGCTCGAAACGTCTCTGGTGAGGTTCACATGTATGCAGACAACATCACAGAATCTATGGCTCGTGCCATTGATGAGACCAATCGCAGGCGAGATAAGCAAATTGCTTACAACCGTGAACATGGGATCGATCCACAACCACTGCGTAAGCGCATCGGCGACATCACCGAGATGTTGGCTCGTGAGAGTGATGACACGGAAGACCTTGTAGCCTCGAGCAGGAAGAGGTCAAGCGCCCCCGTTGGGTTACATACAAAGACGTTGATTCAACGTCCACAAGAAGAGCTCATGGGTTTGATTGAATCGCTTACGGAACAGATGCGTGCTGCTGCTTCCCAACTTCATTTCGAGCTTGCTGCACGACTTCGCGATGAAATAGCTGAATTGAAGAGAGAGTTACGAGATATGGGTGTGGCCGGTGTCGAATGATTGATCACTTGATAGTACGCGGTGCGCGCGAGCATAATCTCAAGAACATCAATCTAGAGATGCCTCGAAACGCTCTCATCGTCTTCACTGGTCTCTCCGGTTCAGGGAAGTCCTCACTCGCCTTCGATACCATCTTCGCCGAAGGGCAACGAAGATATGTCGAATCACTCTCTGCCTATGCCAGACAGTTCCTTGGCCAGATGGATAAGCCAGATGTTGATTTCATCGAAGGGCTTTCACCTGCGGTTTCCATTGATCAGAAGTCCACAAATCGCAATCCGCGCTCCACAGTGGGAACTATCACCGAGGTCTATGACTATCTACGCCTTCTCTTTGCTCGCGCAGGTAGGCCTCATTGTCCAAAGTGCAGCAAGCCAATTACGCGACAGAGTGCCCAGAACATCGTTGATCAAATTCTCACCCTTCCATCTGGAACCAAGTTTCAAGTTTTGGCCCCGGTAGTGAGGGCCAGAAAGGGTGAGTTTGTCGATCTCTTCAAAGAACTTGTGACAGGCGGATATTCACGCGCACGCGTGGATGGCGAAACGATCATGCTCACTGAACCACCGAAGTTGAAGAAACAAGAGAAGCACAGCATCGAGGTAGTGATCGATCGCCTCCAAGTCAAAGCGGAATCGCGCACCCGTATCAATGATTCAATCGAGACAGCGCTCAAGCTCGCGAACGGCCTTGTTATTCTTGATTTTGTCGATGGTTTGGGAGAAGGCAAGAAGAAGGAAAAGGAACGGACGTTTAGCGAAAAGCTGGCCTGCCATGATTGCCAGATTTCCTTCGAGGAGCTAGAGCCCCGTTCGTTCTCTTTCAATTCCCCCTTTGGCGCATGCCCAGAGTGCACCGGTATCGGAAGTCGTCTTGAAGTTGATGAAGATTTAGTAATTCCTGATGACTCGATATCAATTGAAGATGGTGCCATTGCACCGTGGTCAGGTGGTCAGAGTTCAGAATATTTCCTCCGCCTTCTTGAAGGCCTCGCAGGTGATCTTAAATTCTCAATGAAAACGCCCTGGCGAAAACTCTCAGCGAAGGCAAGAGAAGCGGTCCTTCATGGCTACGAATACGAGATTCACGTCAAGTACAGAAATCGCTACGGCCGCGTGCGAAATTATTCGACAGGCTTTGAAGGAGTAGTTCCTTTCATTCAACGACGACACTCGGAGACAGATAGTGATTACAGTCGTGAAAAGTATGAAGCGTATATGCGAGAGACACCGTGTCCTGTCTGCAAAGGTTCACGACTTAAACCTGAGGTACTTGCGGTAAAGATAGGCGGGATGAGTATTTCGGAAGTTGCAGAACTCTCTATTGCAAAGGCAGCTCATTTCCTCAAAAGTGTTGATTTCACAGAGCGTGAAGCAAAGATTGCCGAGCGTGTGCTGAAAGAGGTCCACGCCAGGCTCGGATTCCTTCTTGATGTAGGACTCGACTACCTAACATTGGCGCGCGCTGCTGCCACGTTATCGGGGGGAGAGGCGCAGCGCATTCGATTAGCGACACAGATTGGATCAGGTCTTACCGGCGTGCTCTACGTTCTCGATGAGCCAAGTATTGGTTTGCATCAGCGCGACAATCGAAGGTTGATTGAGACGCTCACCAGGCTTAGAGATATCGGAAATACTCTCATAGTCGTTGAGCATGATGAAGAGACGATTCGGACGGCGGATTGGATTGTTGATATCGGCCCTGGCGCTGGTGAGCATGGTGGTCGAGTGGTGGTTTCTGGAGATTATGCATCACTCATCTCAAATGAAGAATCGATAACTGGTGCCTATATCTCAGGACGCAAGAAGATCGAGATACCAAAGAATCGACGACCGCGCGATGGCAAGCGTCTTCTTGCGATAAAGGAGGCCAAGGCAAATAACCTCAAGAATATCGATGTAGAGATTCCGCTCGGACTCTTCGTAGCAGTAACCGGAGTGAGCGGATCCGGGAAATCGACCTTGGTCAATGACATTCTTTACTCAGTACTGGCAAACAAACTCAATGGCGCGAGAATCGTCCCAGGTCGCCATAGGAGCGTCCAAGGACTTGATCATCTCGACAAAGTTGTTCATGTAGATCAATCGCCGATTGGCAGAACGCCACGCTCCAACCCTGCAACTTACACAGGAGTATTCGACAAGATTCGCGCTCTCTTTGCAGAGACGACAGAAGCGAAGATTCGCGGGTATCAACAAGGACGTTTCTCATTCAACGTCAAGGGTGGGCGTTGTGAGAACTGTGCCGGCGATGGCACCATAACGATAGAGATGAACTTCTTGCCCGACGTGTACGTCCCATGCGAGGTCTGTCATGGTGCGCGATATAACCGGGAGACTCTCGAGGTGCATTACAAGTCGAAGACGATTGCGCAAGTGCTTGATATGCCGATCGAACGAGCGACGGATTTCTTTGAGAGCATCCCCTCCATTCATCGCTACCTTAAGACGCTTTGCGATGTAGGTCTTGGATATGTCCGACTAGGTCAGTCTGCTCCGACGCTAAGTGGTGGAGAAGCACAGCGGGTCAAGCTCGCGACAGAATTGCAGCGCCGTTCAACTGGTCGAACTATTTACGTTCTCGATGAGCCCACAACGGGTCTTCACTTCCACAACAGGTCTTCACTTCGAAGATGTACGAAAACTCCTGGTTGTCTTAGGGCGGTTAGTCGAGAGCGGTAACTCTGTTGTCGTAATTGAGCACAATCTTGATGTCATCAAATCGGCGGAT
Source organism: Actinomycetota bacterium (assembly GCA_010028225.1). Taxonomy (GTDB): domain Bacteria; phylum Actinomycetota; class Actinomycetes; order Nanopelagicales; family Nanopelagicaceae; genus SYAN01. The sequence goes on along the minus strand of RGOY01000016.1, from coordinate 2,989 downwards.
TGGGTAATTGATCTCGGACCACATGGTGGAGATGGTGGCGGAGAGGTAATAGCTGAAGGAACACCTGAAGAAGTCGCCAAGATCAACGGGAGCTTCACTGGTGCATTCCTCAAAGAAGTTCTCGGTAAACCTGCGCCACAGTCATTGGCGAAAAAAGTTCCGGCAAAGCGGAAGTGACGCCGTGGCTGACCCTGCTTCCTATCGGCCAAGTGGAGTACCCGAGTTACCTGGTGTCTATCGATTCTTCAATTCGAGCGATCAAGTTATCTATGTGGGTAAGGCGCGCAATCTTAAGAATAGGTTGAATTCGTATTTTCAGAGCAATCTCACCGAAAAGACCCGGAGAATGGTTGAAGCTGCGGTTCGCGTTGATTGGACTGTGGTAAAAACTGAAGTCGAGGCGCTAGCGCTAGAGTTCACCTGGATCAAAGAAGAGTCACCAGAATTCAATGTTCAATTTCGTGACGATAAGTCGTATCCATATCTCGCGCTCTCCTTGAAGGACGAGTTTCCGCGCCTATTCATCACTCGATCCAAACCACGACAAGGTGTCCGGCTCTTTGGCCCTTATACCCACACGTGGGCGCTCCGTGGAACCTTTGACGTCATTCAACGAGTCTTTCCAGTGAGAAGTTGTAGTTATACAAATTTCGAGAAGGCAAAGCGAACTAAACGTCAATGTCTTCTTGGCGATATCGGAAAATGTAGCGCTCCGTGCGTCAATAGAGTTTCAAAGAGTGACCACGATGCATTGGTACAGGGATTGATTGGGTTTTTGGAGAAAGGACCTGAAGAAGTAGTGGCGATGTTGCATCAACAGATGGATGAAGCTGCGGCACGTGAGGATTTCGAGCGAGCTGCAATGCTTCGAGATCGACTTGGAGCAATCACAAAGGCATCAGAATCGACTGACGCTGCGCTTTCGCCTGACCTCACACTCGACCTCTTTGCGCGTCACGACGAGATCACCCACTCGGCAATTTCGTGGTTCACGATTCGCAGCGGGCGAATCACAGGCTCGAGATCGTGGGTGATAGATATGAAATCTATCCCCGAAGAGAGCAGTGTCCTCGATCTTGCGATTCAACAAGCGTATTCACTCACCGAAGGAAAAATGGGTGACGTTGAAATTCCCCGAGAGATATTGGTAGCAGATACTGGAGCCGATCAGACTATCGCGGTCGCAGAGCTCAGCACACTCTTGAGTAATGCAGCCGCTAGACGAGTAGAGGTTAAGGACTCGGTTCGCGGCGAACGGGCAGATCTTCTCTTGATGGCTAAGCGAAGTGCACACTACGCCCTGGTTCAGTTTTTGAGTAAGAGATCTAGTGACTCCGCCGTATCTGGCGGAGCGCTCGAAGAGATTGCAGAACTGCTCGATCTTGCTGAGATCCCATTACGGATTGAGTGTTTTGATATCTCCAATATTCAGGGAACTAATATCGTTGCATCGATGGTTGTTTTCGAGGATGGACAACCTCGAAAGAGCGAGTATCGCCGTTTCTCAATTACCGACCCATCAATAAAAGATGATTTCTCTTCAATGGCGCATGTGATAACGAGAAGATTCAAGCGATATCTCTTAGAACGAGAGATTGATCGCGAGGAGGTGGCATTGGCCGGAGGAAGGGGTCCCAAATTCGCCTACCCACCACAGCTAGTTATTGTCGATGGCGGAAAAGGTCAAGTAGGAGCAGCGCACAGAGCGATGAGTGAACTCGGAATTACTGGTGTTGCTCTCGTCGGGCTGGCGAAGAGACTGGAAGAGGTTTATCTTCCTGAACAGAGTAATCCGATCATCTTTCCGCGTCATAGCGAGGCGCTCTATCTATTCCAGCGTATCCGCGATGAAGCGCATCGCTTTGCCATCACCTTTCACCGTAGCAAGCGCTCAAAACTTATGCTTGATTCGCTTCTTGATGAGATTCCAGCCCTTGGAGAAGTTAGGCGAGGGGCTCTGCTTGAGCGGTTCGGATCGGTTGCAGCTATTCGAAAGGCCAGCCAGAGAGAAATTGCCTCGACTCCTGGGATTGGCGAACGCATTGCGACACTGATTACAGAGCACCTCATGGCGCTGGATTCCAGTGATGAGTCTGAGATCATCGATACTGAAACGGGTGAAATTCGCAAGGCGAATCAGTAAAGTTCGCTTCGATGTCATCTCGAGAGCTAGTAGTGATCACTGGTATGAGCGGTGCAGGCAAGTCGCAGGTTGCTCATTCATTAGAGGATGCTGGTTGGTACGTGGTCGATAACCTTCCGCCCTCCTTGATCCGCTCCCTATTCGAGACCGCCGAGAGTTCTATATCCAAAATTGCTGTGGTGGTGGATGTCCGCGCCCGCGGGCTCTTCGATGACCTCACTCGTGTTCTAGGAGAGCTGAAAAGCAAGTCAATTTCCTCAAGAATTGTCTTTATAGATGCTTCGGATGATTCGTTAGTTCGTCGGTTCGAGTCAACGAGACGACCGCATCCGCTTCAAAGTGGCGAACGTATTTTGGATGGCATTACTCGCGAACGCGAGAAGTTACGTGAACTGCGTTCTGCCGCGGACATAGTGATCGATACAAGTGAACTCAATATTCATCAACTCGATAGGAGAATCGACAATCTATTCGAATCGGGGGAGGGCGTTGACCTTCGAATAAATGTGCTCTCCTTTGGCTACAAGTATGGACTCCCGGTTGATTCGGATCTCGTCATGGACTGTCGCTTCATAGCTAATCCTCACTGGGATCCGGAACTGCGTCCACTTACTGGAAAGGACCAGCGAGTCAGCAATCGCGTTCTGGAAGCTGAAGGAGTGAAGGAATTTTTGGATTCCTATATCTCCACTATCAAGAGTGTCATTCCAGGTTTTATCCGAGAAGGAAAGAAATTCATCACGGTAGGAATTGGTTGTACTGGTGGTAAGCATCGATCGGTTGCTATCAGTGATGCGCTATCCAAAAGACTTGCAGCCGAAAATACGGGTTACAAGATCTCGGTTC
>RGOY01000150.1 GCA_010028225.1 Actinomycetota bacterium | reverse complement strand
TGCATTTGCTTCGACATTCGGAACTGGGCCTCTGACATATTCCATTCTTACCAGCACCGGCGCCGCCGTGCAGAGTGGAATCACCATCAGTGAAACTGGCGTTGTTACGGTCGCTGAGACTGCCACGAGTGAGACAGTGACGATCATCATCACCGTCACGGACTCTGTCACCGCTATCGACACAGTCTCGCTACTAGTGATTATTAATCCACCGTTGATTATTTCTGCAGGATCCAACATCGTCACCACATTTGGACGAGCAGATACAACTTCTGCCTTTACCTACACCGGCGGAACGGCACCACACACCTTCTCTATCTCACGTGTCGGTGGTGGAAGCCTTACCGGAATAGCAATCGATTCGGTCACCGGAGTTATCACAGTGGCAGCGAACACTGTTGCAGACTCCTACACCATCCGTGTGCAGATACAAGATTCAGTTAGCGCTGTGGACTCAATAGTCATGACCGTTCGCGTAAATCCTGCAATAGTTGTTTCAGGACGAGACACCATCACCACGACCTATTCAATCGAGACCAGCACTACTTATTCCGCAACGGGCGGAACTACACAAAGCACTGGCGGTGCCGGAGAACTTGTCTTCACACTTCTCTCTGTCGTGGGATCACGAGGTTTAGATACGAGAACCATCACTATTAATCCTTCGACTGGCTATCTCTTCGCCAGTGATACGACTATTGCAGACACCTACACCATCGTCGTCGTAGCCACAGATAGCGTTGGAGTCACTGGAAGCAAGACAATAAAACTGATCGTCAACGAGTCAATCACCATCGCAAGTGGCGGAAATGTCACTACAACCTTCGGTCGAGTCAAGTTCTCAGGGACATTTGGTGCGACATTTGGAACGGGATCGCGCACTTACACAATCAAGCGAACTTCAACCGGCCTGGTCTACCCCGGAATCACCATTTCAGAGACCGGCGTTGTCAGAGTAGCCGAGACAGTCCCAGTCGACACCTACGTCATGACCATCACACTGACTGATGCCGTAGGAGATTCGACGACGATCAGTATGACTGTTGTGGTCAACGAAACAGTCACTTTAAGTGGTGGCTCAAACATACTTACTACCTACACCCGCGCAGAGTCTTCGAGTGCCTTCGTAGCGGCACGAGGAACAACCGCCTACACCTATTCGATAGATGCGATCTCTGCACAGAACGGTTCAGCTACAACGGGAATCACTATCGATTCAGTCACTGGTGTAGTTCGAGCGGCAGGAGGAGCTGCTTCAGGAAGTGGGTTAAACGCATATGTCTATCACGATCCCACAACCGGTGGTTCACCGCCGATTCCAGGATCTCTCCCATCCAGTGTTTCTCTCAGTGCTACAACGCGAACACTTGCTCAAAATCCATGGGTGGAAATGGCGTCGCCATGGACGAGCAAACTGATTGCAACAACGACCGTGGCAAATATTGACTATAACTGGGGTAGTGGCAATGTCTTAGGTACCAACAAAAGTGAAGATGTAATCATTAAGTTTGAAGGTTTCATTACTTCACCAACAACAGGAAGCTACAGTTTTACGGCCGAAGCTGATGACGGTGTAAGGCTAATCATTGATGGAGTGCTTGTTCTAAACGACTGGTATGAGAAAGGAACAGGAACGGGAACCACTAACGCTATTTCTTTTGTCGCCAATGTTCCTAAACCAATCACACTGTATTGGTACGAGAATGGTGGTGGCGCAAAGGTAAATCTTTCGTGGAATCAGAGTGGAAGTTTTGCGACTGTACCCGCTTCAAGATTCACATACGGAGATAATGTTCTTCCCGACACATATACCGTCACCGTAAAAGTTACTGACGCTGCTGGGGATGTTGAAACCCAGACCATGACAATCCGCGTCAATCCTGCGGTAACAGTTTCGGGTGCATCGACATTGACCACGACTTACTCCCGCGAGACGGCCACCACCTATGTAGCAACAGGTGGAACAACCGCTGCAACGGGAGGCACTGGTGGTTTTGTCTATTCAATCGCCTCCATCGGAAACACCCAACACGATACCTACACGATTACGATTCAAGCACGAGATTCTTTCTCTGTAGAAGGATCGACAGTCTGCTCTGGGTGCTTCGGATCCACGACACTCACATTAAGAGTCAATGAATCGGTATCGGTTTCAGGAGCAACGACTTTCAACACGACTGAAGGAAGAAGTCGTAGTACGCAGTTCACAGCCTCGCTCGGTACCGGCCCTTACACCTATCAAATTCTCCAAACTTCTGACTCACTCTCAGTTTCAGGTATCACTATTTCAAGCAGTGGACTAGTGACTGTTGACTCAAGTTTTGTTGTCAATCAGCCCAGTGACACTTTCATCTCCTATGCGATGACAGTGATCGTGACAGATGCACGAGGGGATACAACGACAGCACGCATAACTATTTATATCAATGACACAGTCACGTTGGCAGGCGATTCCTATCTGGTGACCACGTTAACTAAAGCGATTTCCTCTTCTGCCTATAGCGCAGCTCGCGGAACGCCTGGTTACACATTCTCATTGGCATCGGTTACTAGAAGTCGTCTCACGTCTGGGGATACTTCAACAATCTCCATTGGAAGTACATCAGGAATCGTCACTGCAAATGTAAGCGCATCAACAGGGTATGACACATACACCGTTGTAGTCCGAGTGACAGATGTCGCCGGTGATACCGAGCAAGTGACATTGACAATACTTGTTAATGACACAATCAGCTTTACCTCTGCGGCAACAAGTATCTCGACCACGTACTCGCGAGAGACCACTACTACCTATGTGGCGGTCGGGGGAACAACTGCGTCGACGGGTGGCAGTGGGGCGATCACTTATTCACTCTCTTCTATCACCCGTTCAACGAATACAACAGGTGATACTTCTACAATCTCAATAAACTCCTCATCGGGTCTTCTAACTATTTTGGCAACAACACAACACGACACCTATACGGTCAGAATTCGAGCCACGGATTCACTCGGTATGTATCGCGAGGTAACCCTAACCCTCCGTGTCAACGAATCTGTCGCAGTCTCCGGCGCTGCCTCCATCATTACTACTGAAGGACGAGAGACGACCACAACCTTCACTGCATCACTGGGAACTGGTCCTTACAGCTATCAGATTGTCCGCACAACCGACTCGCAGACAGTGAGTGGAATTTCGATCAATGGCTCTGGTGTCGTCACCATCTCGTCGTCAATTGTCGTCAACAATCTTTCCGACACCTACACCATGACGGTGATTGCCACCGATGCTGTCGGCGATAGCGTCACCGCCCAGATCACCATCGTCATCAACGACACCGTCACGCTTTCTGGCGATACCTATCTCGTCACGACCATCAC
>RGOY01000149.1 GCA_010028225.1 Actinomycetota bacterium | reverse complement strand
GCAGCTCTTGGATTACTCAATCCCATGATTGCCGGGGCCGCAATGGCGACATCCAGTCTTTTTGTTGTTATGAATTCTTTACGACTTCGCCAGGTATTGAAATAGTAATTAAATTTGTTATCTTTCTTTCATCGTCCTAGTTTTCCGAGGTCGTGAGTTGCTTCACCACGTAGGTATTGAGCGATTCTCCTTTCTCGGCAGCTTTAAGAGCAATCGCTTTATGTAACTCTGACCCCAATCGAAGATTGAATTTGCCTGAGAATTTCCGCTCATCCCATGGCTCAGGAATTTCCTCTCCCGCTCTACTCATATCGCCAATCACTTCTTCAACGATTGAGGTAAGACCCTCTAGAGCAGACTTGCGAGTTGGCGCAATCCATGAGAGCGAGGGAAATTCAGCCACTGTCGCGATGTATTCATCAGTTTTCGAAGACCATGACAATCGATAGGTGAAGTGCTCAGCGGCAACAATGGTTTTACTCTTTGCCATTGGAACTCGATTCTTGATTAAGTCTTGAAATTGCAGCAAGCACTTGACGGACTTGATACTCCTTGGCTCGTCCCCGAGCACTTTGTATGTTCACTCGCGGATCACCTTTCCATGGCATTCGAAAGACAGCGTGGGAACCCCTATGGCTTCGCGGTACCCCGAAGAAGTGGACGCAAAGAGAGAAGAGTTCTTCATATCGGACATCGCTTGGATTCCGAGAAATTTTCTCCAAAAGTTTGAGAATTCGGCTCACAAAACATGGTACTGCCGATGGTACTACACGAAGAGTGTTTTCTAGATTTGTGGATAACTTGAAAAACTTGGGAAACGGCAAAACCAATTTGGGTAAGACTTTATAAAAGTAGCGGGGGCAGGATTTGAACCTACGACCTCTGGGTTATGAGCCCAGCGAGCTACCGAGCTGCTCCACCCCGCGTCGGTACTGCAGATAGTAGCGGTTAACGTCGTTGCGCTGAAATCGCTGCTTCGATCGCTGACTTAAGACGCGCTTGTGCCTTTCCATAGGCTGTGAAATCTCCCGCTTTAAGAGCAGCATCAGCATCACGGAGTGCTTGCTGTGCGCTTCTGAGCGCAGCATCAAGTGCCGCATTTCCAGTACCTGTCGCACCGGTGCCACTTGGCGTATCGCCGGAAGTTCCACCACCTTGAGAGGAGGAACCTGTTCCCAACTCTCCACCCGAGTTACCACCGAAGACTTGATCGAGTGCACCGGCAACAGTGTCTGCAAAACCGATTTGGTCACCGAAGGAAACGAGGACTTTCTGAAGAAGTGGATAGGCAGCGGTATTCGCTGTCGCTTGTACATATACAGGTTGGACATAGAGGAGACCGCCACCGACAGGAAGGGTCAATAGATTTCCGAGAACTACATTTGCTCCGCCTTGACGAAGGAGTGAGAGTTCGAGTGCGACCTCTGGCTTTGCCTCAAAGTTCGATGCAACCTGTGACGGACCCGCGACGTTAGTAGATCGAGGCAGAACTAGCACTTTCCACTTGCCATAGCCCTCGCCTGGATCCGAACCGACGACGGCAAAAGCACTTAAGTTCTCACGCCCACCGCGCGGTACAAAAGGGGTAGAAATTTTGAATGAAGGTTTTGCTTCACCCGGAAGTGCCATCGTGTAGTAGTAAGGAGGTTGCGCTCCAGCATTTGCACCAAGTGTCGAAGGATCTCGTGGGATACGCCAGAAATCCTGTCCGCTGTAGAAAGCGCTCGCCGTGCCGACGTGATACTCAGAGAGAATCTCGCGCTGCAATCTGAACATATCTTCGGGATATCTAACGTGGCTGACTAACCCATCACTCATTGCCGAGCGAGGCTTAACCGAGCCATCAAAAGCTTTGCTCCAGGCTTTGAGAACAGGGTCCTTCTCATCCCATGCATAGAGCGTCACAGTGCCGTCGTAGGCATCGACAGTTGCTTTTACTGAGTTGCGAATGTAGTTAACTCGCTGGCTTCCACTTGTCGCAAAGAGCGAGGTCTGGGTGAAGTCATCTGTTGCTGCAGTAGCAAGAGTGCTTCGTCGGGAATATGGATATCCAGCGCTCGTGGTGTACCCATCAAGCAACCAGACAACTTTCCCATCAATGACTGCAGGATAAGGATCGCCATCAAGGGTCAGCCATGGCGCAACTTTCTCAACTCGCTCCCGCGGATTTCGATTGTAGAGAATCTTCGAATCTGGGCGAATCAAGTTTGAGAGAAGAATTCGCTGTTCTTGATAGTTGATGGCAAAGAGCAATCGGCTGAAGATCGAGCCGACTGGTACGCCGCCACTGCCTGTGTAGGTGTAATTCGCCTGACCATTCGGTGATTTGTCGTCCGGATAGTCGAATTCGATCGGCTCTGTGCTGGTACTTCCAACGATTGAATACTCAGGAACATTTTCACCGAAATAGATACGTGGCTGGAAGTCGCCAAGTCCCTTTGTTGGCGGGATATCGCCGAGGATGAAGTTAGGTTTTCCATCAGCATCTCGGGAGTTTCCATAGGCAGCGACAAAACCGAATCCGTGGGTGTAGACCAAATGATCATTGATCCAGTTACGTTGTGGATTACCAAGAATATTAAGTTCGCGCACCGCTACAACAGCATCGCGCTGAACACCATTAAGAGTGTAGCGATCGATATCGAGCGAGGAAGAGAATGTGTAGTAAGGCTTGATCTGCTGAAGTTGGCGAAATGTCGCTGAAAGGACATTCGGATCCATCAATCGAATATTGTTGATTGTTGCTTTGTCATCTGAGAGCTGACCAGCACTGGTCTGAATAGTCGCGTTGTAATCCTTAACTTCGAGATCGGTCAATCCGTACGCGACCTTAGTTGACTCGATATTGCGTTGGATGAAGGGTGCTTCCTTTGAAGATTCAGAGGGACGGACTTGGAACTGCTGGATCAGGGCGGGGTAGATACCAGAGATAAGAAGTGATGAGACGAGAAGAAGCGCAGTGCCTGCCGCAGGAAGTACCCAGGAACGGCGAAGAATGTTTGCGAAGAAGAGAAGAGCACAGATGACTGCGATTCCAGAGAGAATCGCTTTTGCCGGAAGAACTGCGTTGACATCAGTGAAGGTCAGACCTGTGATCAGGCGACTCTCCTTGAGAGAAAGCGCATAGCGATCAAACCAATAAGCAACAGCCTTGAGTAGTACGAAGAATCCAAGAAGGACGGAGAGCTGAACGCGCGCCGCAACGGTGGTGCGATCCTCGCGAACTTGTGGGCGGATTCCTCCGTAGAGATAGTGGACCACAACCGTCGCGATGAGAGTGAGAATCAGGGTCGAGATTGCCCAGCCAATGAGCGCTTGATAGAGCGGGAGTTTGAAGACGAAGAAAGAGATATCAAGACC
>RGOY01000148.1 GCA_010028225.1 Actinomycetota bacterium | reverse complement strand
CCAATCAGTCCGTGGAAAACGTCGACTGTCGCCTTTGCATCATCGAGTGCGCGATGGTTTGGCTGACTATCTGCACCGAAGTAGGGAGCAAGTGTTGAGAGTTTGTTGTTTGGCACTTCGTCCCGGGTAAGAACCCGCCGTGCGATTTTTGCGGTGTCTAGTACTCGGTATTTCGGCCATGGGCGAGCGCTTCGAATCATGGATGCGCGAAGGAAGGAGATATCAAATGGCGCATTGTGGGCCACCAAAATTGTCGTCTCAGGTGACCCGCAAAACTCGAGAAATGTCGGAAGGACGTGCTCGACCCTTGGCGCTTCAGAGACCATCGCATCAGTAATTCCTGTGAGGACCGCGATGAATGGTGGAATACCTGTTCCAGGGTTGATCAGGGTTTGGAATTCCCCAAGAATCTCACCGCCTCGAATTTTCACTGCCCCAATCTCAGTGATGGCGCAATCTTCTGGTGAACCTCCCGTGGTCTCAAGGTCTACAACGACAAATGTGGCATCAGAGAGTGAGGTACCAAGATCGTCGAAAGAGCCTTGAATGGAATCGGGTGATTTCATGTGGCGAAGGTACTCGTCGGCACCGACGAGATATCGCGATTGACCGTGACCAGAGATTTCAAGCATTCCATGGGGCTTTCGAGTGACGCGATAGATTCTCGCCATGGGTACCGAGGGCGCGCCAGCAGGTTGGCTTGAGGATTATTCGGCCGAAGGCTCGGGTCGAAACAAGAAGACCGGAATTATCTTTGTCCATGGTTTCACCGGCTCTCCGGCATCAATGAGGCCGTGGGCTCATCACTTCAACGATCTCGGATATACCGTCCGAGTCCCTCAGATTCCAGGACATGGGACGAAGTGGCAAGATCTCAACAGAGTTTCGTGGCGCGAGTGGCCCAGCAAGGTCGAGCGTGAACTCGCACCACTCATTGCCCTCTGCGATCAGGTCTTCATCTTCGGACTTTCGATGGGTGGAGCAAACACATTGCACGTCGCGGCAAAGCTTGCAGGCAAGGCAACGGGGGAGAAGTTGGCGGGCATCGTGCTGGTCAATCCGATGATCCATATCCCTGGAATCCGAATCAAATTCGGACCCTTGATAGCAAAGATAACCAAAGGTCTTCCCTCTGTGGGCGATGACATCAAAAAGCCTGGAGTCAATGAATATGGCTATGACGTTCTGCCCACTCAAGGAGTGTTGGAGCTAAACAAATTCTTGAAGGAAACACGATCAATGTTGGGGCAGGTGAAAGCGCCGATGCAACTCTTTCATTCAGTTGATGATCATGTGCTCCCGGTCTCGAATACCGAAATCATCATGAGCGAAGTGGGAAGTAGCGAGAAGTCGAGAATTGAATTAACCAATAGTTACCATGTAGCGACGCTTGATTATGACGCCCCAATCATCTTCTCCAACTCCCAACTATTTGTCGAAAAGATTGTGGGGAATCGATAATGTTTAGGAATCAAAAACGGATTGCGCTCGCCATAGTGATATCTCCAGACTGTGACCGGTAATGCGGTCGAAATCTCTCTACTAGCAAGGCGTGCCAGAAATAGTCTCTGGTCTCTTTTCTTCCTGATGGGCATCGTCTCGATGGCTTGGGTGCCACGAATCCCGGAGATCAAACGTTCATTCGACCTATCTGATGGTTTTTTTGGAATTGTTCTGATCTGTAGCGGGATTGGTGCAGCGCTCGGTGCACAGGTAAGCGGTGGCATGGTGCATCGATTTGGATCACAGAATGTCACTCGAGTCGCTCAGATTTTTATGCCTTCTGGATTGGTGGTGGTCGCTCTCGCTCCGGCTCCAGCAATACTGATGGCTGGGCTATTCCTGCTGGGATTTGCATACGCGGCGATCGATGTATCGGTCAATTCGCAAGCTGTAGTCGTTGAAAAGCTTCTATCGAAGCGACTGATGGTCTCTTTTCATGGCGCTTGGAGTATTGGCGCATTCTCCACGACAGTTTTTGGCGGAGCGATTTCAAATTTATTAACTCCGCGCGAGAATCTTCTGCTTGTTGCAGTCATTGCTCTCGCCATCTACATCCCCTCAACCGAGCGACTTCTGGGTTCCGATCGCGACCAGCACCTCGGTGTCGCCGGCGATGAACCACGTTCTATCCCTGTATTTGGAAAAGCAGTGATTCCAATCTGGTTGATGGCCCTCGGAGCACTCGGTGCTCTCATCGGTGAAGGATCGGCGAGTGATTGGGGTGGAATTCTTCTCGAAGATCATTTGGGAGTAACCAAGGGCGTAAGCGCATCGGCATTTGCCTCCTTTGCCCTCGCCATGATTATCAGTCGTTTCGTCGGGGATCACCTCTTTCATCGATTCGGCATGTATCAAGTAGTGAGCACGTTGGCGCTAGCGAGTTCGATAATTTGGATTTCATCCATCTTGATCTCGTGGCAGATTTCTGCGACCAATCAAACTGTTGCGCTCATCCTTGTCAATATTGGTTTTTTTGTAGCAGGTTTCGGCATTGGCCCTATGTTCCCTGCCTTTATGTTGGCTGCTGGGACTACTCCTGGAATCCCTGCCTCGGTCGGCATTGGTCGCGTTGCATTTTTGGCCATAGCTGGTTATTTCATTGGACCCACTATCACCGGACTGATCTCAGAGGCAACAACACTTCCGCTCGCGATGATTTATCCTGCGATGATGCTTGCACTCGGCGCGCTGATGGCTCGCAAACTTCTTCGCTTTGGGCTCGCTGATGCGAAAATGTCCTCGTGAATTCACAAGAACGTGGGAAAAAGCAGTTCGGAATTATCAGTGAGAAGTAGGGAGTGAAGGAGAATGCTCGAGGCAATATTTCTCGGACTTCTACAAGGGCTCACTGAATTCCTGCCAATCTCATCGAGTGCACATCTTCGGATTGCTGGGGAGTTCCTTCCACGAGCCGGTGATCCCGGTGCCACATTCACTGCGATCACTCAGATTGGAACTGAAATTGCGGTCCTTTTATATTTTCGTAAAGACATTGCCCGGATAATTCAGGGATTCTTTCTATCCATCCTACGCAGAAGTCAAGACGAAGAAGTTCATCGAGATGGGAAGCTTGGGTGGCTCATCATTATCGGCTCCCTGCCCATTCTTATTCTCGGTTTCTTCGGCCAAGAGACGATTCGCACAACATTTCGGTCGCTCTGGCTGATTGCGACGATGCTCATCGTCTTCGGACTTATTCTCGGATTTCTCGATTGGAAGCGCCCTAATAAGCGACGACTTGAAGATCTCACCTGGATTCATGGGCTTCTTTACGGTTTCGCTCAAGCACTTGCCCTGATCCCAGGAGTTTCTCGTTCTGGAGCAACCGTGGCCATGGGAAGGCTTCTGGGGTACGAC
>RGOY01000147.1 GCA_010028225.1 Actinomycetota bacterium | reverse complement strand
TCCAATCAATTTAGGCAACACGATGTAATGGCTAGTCGGCCGAACCAACCAACTGAATTCGATAGTTTCCTTGAAAAGTTACTTGAGCTGATGTGGTGTTAAAGCCACCCGTCAACCGTATTCGCAGGGAATAAGGAATCAGAGTGTTAGCACCCTTTACAACTAGTCTGGCAGCGACCACATATTCGACCTCTACTGCTCCATTTCGATAAGTTTGACCAGAGTGATTTGACCATTGAATGTTAGAAATTGTTGGACTATCGCCAACTGCAAAAATCTCAAACTTCAGAGGTATATTTGTCGTCGCTTGCGCATTTGTCCCGAAAACTGTTAAGTCAACTATGTAGCTGTTTCCAGCGCTTAATGTTGCAAATGTGTCCGAACTCAACTGTTGACCAATTGGTCCACTCAATGTATTTGGGAATGTGACAGCTCCAACTGAAACCGACGATGGCCCCGTAGGCCCCGTTGGTCCAGCAACTCCTGTTGTTCCGGTTTCACCCCGCGGACCAGTTGGTCCAGCAACTCCCGTTGTTCCAGTTTCACCGCGCGGACCAGTTGGCCCAGCAACTCCCGTTGTTCCAGTTTCACCGCGCGGTCCTGTTGCACCAGTAGGTCCTGTTGCACCCGCTGCTCCTGCTGAGCCATTTGCACCTGCTGGTCCAGTTGCGCCAGTCGAACCCGTTGAACCTGTTGCGCCTGTAGCGCCAGTGGCACCGGTTGCACCAGCTGGTCCTGCCGCACCTGTTGCGCCCGTTGCACCCATAGCACCTTGCGCACCATCTGCACCGCGCTCGCCTGTTTCACCTTTCTCTCCGCGCTCTCCTCGATCACCCTTCTCACCTTTTTCCCCTCGTGCACCTGAGCTTTGTGAACCAGCGACACCTTTCTCGCCCGCTTTACCTTCGACTCCTTGTGGACCCTTGAGATTTGTTCCCGTCGGCCACTTTCCATTTCGCTTTGGTCCATAGATCGTGAAAGTCATGATGTCGATGTAGAAATCGCCGTTAACGCCGATTGAAGTTTTTGGCACTCCTCGACCGTTGAGAATTGTGTTGACTTCAGAACTCTCACGACCTGCGACAGTTCGAAATTTCGTTGACTTGCTCCCAGTTGCAAAGGCATCTTCAGGCATGAAGGTGACTACGCAAAGTAGGGCAGAAAGCTTGATAGCAAGGTGATTTTTCATTGGCCCAGTCCTCATCTACTGAAAGGCGTTGTAAGCGAAAATGGTGAGTCTTCTCACGCGAAAAATGAAGGTGAACTTTGACTATCTTTCGGGCAGGAAAAAGCGGACAATCCCCTCCGAAAAGGTCCCTGGGCGCACGGATTCACACATGTCTCACAGGAAAAATGCCTAGAGCGTTCAGGACCCAGGTATTTAGTTCCACTCATCAGGCGCACGGGCGTTTGGTGGATTACCACTAGCAATCTCATAGGAATCAAAAGAGGTATAGATGAAAAAGAAACTGGTAGCGATGGCAGTGGCCGTTGGACTCGCTTTGACCGCAGGTTCAGCGATCGCAGCTTCAGCTCACGGTGGACGAGGCCCAGGCGGAAACCTTGATGGTGTTCTGACTGGCCTCAAAGATAAGGGAACTCTTACTCAGTCACAGATTGATGCGATAAAGAAGGCGATGGAAGAGCAACGCACTTCTCAGCACGCAGCACGTGAGGCTGAGGCAGCCGAGTTCCAGAAACTGATAACGACCACTATTGGTTTGGATTCAGCAACAATCACGACTCGCCTCAAAGCGGGTGAGAGCCTTGGCGCTATCGCTGGTGCGAAACGGCAAGCGTTGATTGATGCGTTGATTGCATTCCACACCAAGAAAATCGATCAGGGTGTAACAGATGGAAAGTTGACTGCGGCACAGGCCACGACTCTCAAAGCGGGGCTAAGCGCAAGTGTCACATTCTTCGTTGATCGCGTTCCAGGTTCTCTCGGCAAACGAGGTCATGGACCAGGGTTCGATCATCCAGGCATGGGCCCACGTGGCGACGACCACATGGGTGAAGATCATGATGGAGATCATGGTCGAGGTCATGGCGGTATGAAAGGTCAGAAGGGGAAGGGAAAGTCCTCTTCAACTTCGAATACGGGGTATAACGCCTAAACACTTCTTCTCCTCCTAACAGGGCTGACCGCGGTGTCTTCGAGAAATCGATGGCACCGCGGTCGTTTTTCTACATCTATTTGAAAGTCTTTGGAAGAATCGCCACATGCGGATACATATCGGTAGTGATCATGCAGGATTGGAATTCAAGGCGAAGATCATTGACCATCTCAAGGCTCAAGGCCACGAAGTGACTGATCACGGTCCATTTCACTTTGACGCGTTAGATGACTACCCCCTTTTCTGTATTCCAGCGGCACAAGCCACAGCATCGGATCCCGGCTCATTCGGAATAGTCCTCGGCGGTTCAGGAAACGGTGAACAGATCGCTGCAAATAAAGTCAAAGGAGTTCGAGCTGCTTTGGTCTGGAGTATTGAGACCGCAAAACTTGCGAGAGAACATAACAACGCCAATGTCATCTCAATCGGCGGACGAATGCACCCAGAGAAATTCTGCCTCGAACTTGTCGATACCTTCCTTGCAACTGCATTTACGGGAGATGATCGCCATGTCCGGCGAATCGGCCAGATAACGTCATTTGAAGAGAGTGGAAAGATTTAGATCTTGGTGTAAAGAAAATCAGTAACACGATGTTCTTTATTTATTCCCTGTGATTCGAATTTAGTGAGTGGACGCCACTCGGGCCTTTCAACAATTCCACCGGTCAGGTCCGGATTTTCATCAAGTACTCTCCTTATCTGTGTTGCATATTCCTGCCAATCCGTCGCCACCCGAAGCACTCCCCCGGTTCGCAACTTCGTTGAGAGTACTCGTGAGAATTCTTCGTTGATCAATCTACGCTTCTTATGTTTGGTCTTTGGCCAAGGATCTGGAAAGAAGATATGGAACGTATCGACAGAACCATCTTCGATGAGGTCGAGGATGAGGTGACAGTCATCGTTGATCATCTTCACGTTCGCTACCTCTAATGCGAGCGCTCTAAGAATCAGGGAACCTATGCCGGGTCGATGAA
This sequence comes from Actinomycetota bacterium, assembly GCA_010028225.1. GTDB lineage: Bacteria > Actinomycetota > Actinomycetes > Nanopelagicales > Nanopelagicaceae > SYAN01. The sequence goes on along the minus strand of RGOY01000147.1, from coordinate 298 downwards.
CTTCGATGGCGAGAAATCCCTTCTCCGGAAAAGTCTTAGCTATCTCTGCCGTTGCCTCCCCCATTCCACTACCTATCTCCACAACGACTTCACTCTTCTCAGGAAAGAGCTCGCGGGGGTGAAATGAGGTGGGATTTTCAATAAGGAACTCTTGGTGATTTTCGATCGCTTGTCGCTGCGCCTTAGTCATTCGCGCTCCGCGAAGTTGGTAGCTTCGTATAGAAGGCCGCTCCATGGGTGCTTACTCTGCCATTTATCTCGCCTCTTGCTCCATTTATAGTTCTCCCCTTAGAACCAC
>RGOY01000146.1 GCA_010028225.1 Actinomycetota bacterium | reverse complement strand
CGGCCATTGAGGTTGTTGCGCGGCAGTACGCGAGAGATCAAAGAGGGAAGCTACATCTGCCATGGGGGAAGCCTAGGTCAACTCTCTGATCAGCCGAAGAAAATTTCTGCTTCGCGGTAGAGCGATGGGTCCACTGTCTTTAATTTCTCAGTCGCCGAGGCTAAAGGCACGCGTGTGATGGCCGTACCTGAAAGTGCCACCATCTTGCCCCAATCACCTTCGTGCGCGGCTGTGATTGCATGGAGCCCGAATCGAGTTGCAAGGACGCGATCAAAAGCTGTTGGTGTGCCACCACGTTGGATGTGACCTAGGACTGAAGTGCGTGCTTCGTTTCCAGTTCGCTTCTCAATCTCCTTCGCCAACCACTCGCCTATGCCAGAGAGTTTGGCATGTCCAAAAGCATCAACAGATCCGTCTTTCGTGACGATATCTCCATCAGCTGGTATCGCGCCCTCTGCCACCACGATGATTGGTGCATAGGACTGTGTGAAACGTGACTTTACATAGTCGCAGACTTTGTCGACATGAAATGGCACCTCTGGGATGAGGATGCACGATGCCCCACCAGCAAGCCCAGAGTGAAGTGCGATCCAACCTGCATGCCGACCCATCACTTCCACAATCAAAGCGCGATGATGCGACTCTGCTGTGGTGTGGAGTCGATCAATCGCTTCGACAGCGATGTTGACAGCGGTATCAAATCCAAATGTGTAATCCGTATTATTGAGGTCATTATCTATTGTCTTCGGAACGCCAATTACTTTCACTCCTAGTGAATCGAGCTTGGTAGCAACACCAAGCGTGTCCTCACCACCGATCGCAATAAGCGCATCAACGCCCATCTTCTTCAAATTCTCTTTGATCTTTTCGACGCCACCATCAATCTTGAATGGGTTAGTGCGCGAAGATCCGAGGATCGTTCCGCCACGAGGGAGAATCCCACGCGTCGTGGCGATATCAAGAGGCATGGTCAGACCTTCAAGCGGGCCCTTCCATCCATCACGAAAACCAATGAACTCATAGCCATACTCCTTGACGCCTTTGCGGACAACCGCTCGAATCACCGCATTGAGGCCAGGACAGTCGCCACCACCGGTCAGCACACCAAATCGCATCAGAATCGACTTTCTTCTCTAGATCGTTACACAGGTATTGAAGTCGAGGGAGTCCCTCAACTAGTGGTCGTCATTGACTGGCACAGTCTAGCGTTAGCACCGTGGCAATCATGGAATCGCTCGAAGAGCTCGAGAATTCAAAGTCATTCATTTCGAGAGCCATAAAAGAGGTCAGATTCGTAGCATTCGACCAAGTTAATCGGGCCTCTCATCTCCTTACCTCATTTTCTGAAAGTGATCGCGGTGAGCGGTTGGTTCTCTTTATTGAGAGCGAGGCGACATTGGCGAAACGAGCCTGGCATATACAGCGAATCTTTTTCTTGATCTCATCTGCACGCCACTTCGCCCATGAACTCGCGGACGAAGGTTTCCCAGTTCTCTATCTCAAAGCTAAATCTTTTCAGGAAGCATTTACAGTTCTTCAAAAGAACCTCCCTACAGCTCGCTTCATCGCAATGGCACCGGCTTCATTCTCATTACGAAAGCTCTTGGACTCAGCCAATTTTGAGATCATTGAAAACGACCTCTTTCTCACTACTCCATCAGAGTTTAGAAATTGGGCCTCAGGAAAGAAGTCTTTACTGATGGAGAACTTCTATCGCTGGCAACGCAAACGCCTCGAAATATTAATGGATGGCGAGAAACCTTTAGGTGGCGCATGGAATTTCGATCAAGAGAACCGACTCCCGCCGCCAAAGAACTACCACTATCCCCCATACCTAACTCATCAGAGAGATGAGATTGACCTTGCGGTAATCCAGGAGCTGAGAGCGAACCTTCCACTGCTCTGGGGCGATGACCCCGACGAGAGTTGGGCAACGACGCGAGCCGGCGCACTGAGACAGATGGAGTACTTCTTCGAACATCACTTCGCTGCATTTGGCCCTTATGAAGACGCAATGCCGCGAGCTGAAGAGAGCTGGCAGGTACATCACTCTCTTCTCAGTCCCTATCTCAACAATGGACTTCTTCATCCACAAGAGGTTGTCGCAGCAGCAATTGAACGATTCGAACGAGGCGATATTCCTATCGCTTCCTGTGAAGGATTTATCAGGCAGGTGATCGGGTGGCGCGAATATGTCTATGGCATCTACTGGCTCTTTGGCGAAAAGTATCGAGAGTCCAATCATCTAGAGGCTTCGCGAAAACTCCTTCCTCTCTATCGTTCGCCCGAATCAACTGCGATGGCTTGTGTGAAAGATGTGGTCACTTCTACTCAAGCGAGAGCATGGGTCCATCACATTCCACGGCTGATGATTCTCTCTAACCTCGCTCTCCTTAGCGGGATTAGACCAATCGAATTCTTGGATTGGATGTCTGAAGTCTTCATCGACGCCTATGACTGGGTTATGGTTCCAAATGTCATCGGTATGGGAGTGCACGCGGACGGCGGTGCGATGATGACTAAACCTTATGCGGCAGGTGGTTCATACATTTCCCGCATGTCCAATTTCTGCAAAGGTTGCATCTTCGATCCAAAGAAGCGCAGCGGTGATGATGCCTGCCCATTCACCACTCTCTATTGGGATTTTCTTGATAGACATCGTGAAGAGTTCTCGAGGAACAATCGAATCTCACAACAAGTTCGGGGACTTGATCGACTCAGTGATTTGGATCAGCTTCGTGACCGAGCGAAAGAAGTTCTCACGCGCCTTAGCGCTGGAACGCTCTAGCGGGTAACTCGCACGCCTTTGCCCACAACGACGATTCCACCTGGAGAGACGGTGAATATCCAGGATCGCGTTTCGAACTTGGGCGTGATCGCCGATTCGAACTGAAGGCATCAGGACTGAACCCTCTACTCGCGCGCCATGGGAGAGATAGACATCGTAGGAGGCGACACTTCGAAGGAGGGAACCCCCGGCGATGATTGAACCAGCACCGACAATCGACTCTTGAGCGACTCCGAGGTCGGAGAGTTTGACTGGAGGAAGTGAAGGTGGATTTGTCAGTAACGGCCACTCGTGGTTGTAGAGATTGAATATTGGATGGATCGAGACAAGATCCATATGCGATTCAAAGTATGAATCAATCGTTCCTACATCTCGCCAGTAACCTCGATCACGATCTGTCTCTCCTGGAACACGATTATGTGCGAAGTCATAAGCCTTCGCAGATCCCAATCGAGTCATCATCGGGATGATGTTTGCGCCGAGATCATGTCGGCTCTCTGCATCTTGTGCGTCGGCAAGGAGCGCCTCCTCCATTGCATCACGACGGAAGATGTAGTTACCCATGGAGACGAGCGAAAGTTCTGGATTTCCTGGCATACCTGGAGGATCACTAG
>RGOY01000145.1 GCA_010028225.1 Actinomycetota bacterium | reverse complement strand
TATTAGGCAGAGTCGAGCCAAGGAGTCCGAAGATCTCATCTTCCTTCGCGCCATCGAAGACTGGGGTTGCGACGCGAGTACCAGGATCTGCAGCACTTGCGCCGAGATCTGACATACGTCGCTTCCAGTCAGCATCATCGCCGACAACTTGCCAACCGCTCTTTGCGACCCAACCAAGGTGAGTCTCAAGAACCTGTCCGACATTCATACGTCCAGGAACACCGAGAGGATTAAGTACTACATCAACTGGAGTTCCATCTGCGAGGAATGGCATATCTTCGACAGGGAGGATCTTGGAGATGACGCCCTTATTTCCGTGGCGACCAGCGAGCTTGTCACCATCTTGAATCTTTCGCTTCTGCGCAACATAAACTCGAACGACTTGATTCACTCCTGCAGGAAGGTCGTAACCTTCATCGATATCTTGAATCTTCACATCGATGATTCGACCACCTTCACCATGAGGAACCTTGAGTGAGGTATCGCGAACTTCGCGAGCCTTCTCACCGAAGATTGCGCGAAGGAGTCGCTCTTCTGGAGTCAGTTCAGTCTCGCCTTTTGGCGTGACCTTTCCGACCAAAATGTCGCCAGGAACAACCTCGGCACCGATGCGAATAATTCCGCGATCATCGAGATCAGCAAGGACCTCTTCTGAGACGTTCGGAATATCGCGGGTGATTTCTTCAGGTCCGAGCTTTGTATCTCGGGCATCGACTTCGTACTCTTCTATATGAATAGAAGAGAGAACATCGTCTTGAACGAGACGCTGGGACAAGATGATGGCGTCTTCGAAGTTATGTCCTTCCCATGACATGAAGGCAACGAGGAGGTTCTTGCCGAGGGCCATTTCGCCGAGTTGGGTACTTGGACCGTCTGCAATCACCTGTCCTGCATTGATCTTCTCGCCAACCGAGACCACAGCACGCTGATTGCGCGAAGTGCCTTGGTTTGAGCGGATGAACTTCTCGAGCATATAGAGGTCTTCATCGCCCTCATCTGTCTTGACGGTGACGCGATCTGCTTCAACCTCTGTGACAACGCCTGCGCGAGATGCAGTAACAACATCACCGGCATCTACAGCAGCGCGGAATTCCATACCGGTTCCAACAAGTGGTGACTCGGCACGGATTAGCGGAACAGCTTGACGCATCATGTTCGAACCCATCAATGCGCGGTTGGCATCATCGTGCTCAAGGAACGGAATCATCGCTGTTGAAACCGAAACCATCTGGCGCGGTGAGACATCCATGTAATCAACTTCTTCAGCGCTGATGTACTCGACTTCGCCACCACGACGACGGACAAGAACTTTTGCCTCGGCAAAGTGATTGTCCTCAGTCAATGGCGCATTCGCCTGAGCGATGATGTGCTCATCTTCTTGATCAGCAGTGAGGTAATCGACCTGATCTGAGACTTTGCCCTTAACAACTTTTCGATAAGGAGTCTCAACGAAACCAAATGGTGTTAGTCGTCCATAGGTAGCGAGCGCACCAATCAAACCAATGTTCGGACCTTCTGGCGTCTCAATCGGACACATACGTCCATAGTGAGATGGGTGAACGTCACGGACTTCGAAGCCAGCGCGATCTCGCGAAAGTCCACCTGGTCCAAGCGCAGAGAGACGTCGCTTATGAGTAAGACCTGAAAGTGGATTCGTTTGATCCATGAACTGCGACAACTGTGATGTTCCGAAGAACTCCTTGATCGATGCAGTGACAGGGCGGATGTTGATCAAGGTCTGTGGCGTGATCGCCTCGACATCTTGAGTCGTCATACGCTCTTTGACTACACGCTCCATACGTGAAAGACCGGTACGGACCTGGTTCTGGATCAACTCACCGACGCTTCGAAGGCGGCGGTTTCCGAAGTGGTCAATATCGTCCACTTCTACACGTACTTCACGGCCAGTCTCATGCACCTGACGGCCATAATCCATGAATGCATCACCGCGGTGGAGCGCTGCGAGATAACGAATCGTCGCGACGATATCTTCGATGGTGAGCAGATTTTGTGTGAGTTCGTGCTTGATACCAAGCTTTTTATTGATCTTGTAGCGACCGACCTTCGCAAGGTCATAGCGCTTTGGATTGAAATAAAGATTTTGAATTAACTGAAGCGCAGCTTCCTTTGTTGGTGGCTCACCGGGGCGCATCTTTCGATAGATATCGAGGAGAGCGTTATCTTGATCGTGAACGGTGTCCTTCTCCAGAGTTCCCTTAACCGAATCGAAATCACCGAACTCTGCCGCAACCTGCTCATCGCTCCAACCGAGCGCCTTGAGGAAGACTGTGACTGATTGCTTACGCTTTCGGTCGATTCGAACACCGACGAAATCTTTCTTGTCGATTTCAAACTCAAGCCATGCACCACGGCTTGGGATGATCTTTGCAGTGAGAACATCTTTATCTGATGACTTCTCAATTGTGCGCTCGAAATAAACACCAGGTGAGCGAACGAGTTGTGAAACAACGACGCGCTCAGTTCCGTTGATGATGAATGTGCCGCGCTTTGTCATCAAAGGGAAGTCGCCCATGAACACGGTCTGTGACTTGATTTCACCTGTCACGTTGTTCATGAACTCAGCAGTTACGAAGAGTGGCCTCGAATAAGTGAGGTCGCGCTCTTTGCACTCAATCTCGCTGAACTTCGCATCCTCGAAGTAATGGTCACGGAACGAGAGTGACATCGTTCCCTGTACATCTTCTATTGGAGAGATCTCTTCAAAGATCTCCTGGAGTCCAGACTGCTTTGGGACATCATCCCGACCATCTTCAATCGCCTTCGAGAGTCGACCCTGCCACGCCGAGTTGCCCAGCAACCAATCGAAGCTCTCGATCTGGTGCGCTAGGAGGTTCGGTACTTCTTGTGGTTCACGGATCTTGGCGAATGAAATTCTCTTTGGTGCATTTGATTTTGATTTCGCGGCCAAAATATTTCCTTCCGGAGGTAAGGCGCACGCAACTAGAAGGTCCGAGCCGCTATATGCAGGACCCCCAGGGATTTTGTGCGAAGGAGAAGGGTATCGCCGGGGGGTGGGGGGTGTCTAATTCGAGCCTTAATCGAGCAGGATGAAAGCCCTACTCGGCCTCTGTAATCCAACTCGTTCACAGCCCTCGAGACCACCTCTAAATTTGCCGCGTGCGCTTCCCCATTGGTCAGAGACGACTCAGGCAAAGTCTGGCCCTCGTTCTCTTGTCGAGCCTCTTCCCTATTCTCTTCCCGGTCCCGGCATTGGCTTCTCCCGTCTACTCGTTCACAAATGCAGGAGCAACAGGAAATGCGGGACCAACTCAAGCTCAAGTTACAAGCGCATATACATCAACAACTCTCGCTGGCGCGGTGACTGTGAATACTCAAGGAATTCAAGAGTGGATCGTCCCTGCTACAGGTAACTACCGAATAAAAGTGGTCGGTGCCCACGGCGAACCAGCGTCGACGGGAAACTCTGCC
>RGOY01000144.1 GCA_010028225.1 Actinomycetota bacterium | reverse complement strand
AATGTCAGTGCAGTCAATCCACCTCGATGAACACCGGTTGCGATGATTCCAAGCATCGCATCGCGGCAAGCATTGAGACGCCTAAATCCATCTCGCATCTCATTAATCCCAGCTGAGAAAGATGCCTTCTTGAACTCATGTGCTGCTGGACCAAGTTCTTCTTTACGTAGTAGAAGTGCAAGGAGCGCCGTGACTAAGAAACCTGTACCTGCAAGAAGAATGACAAGTGAATCTGCATGATTGGCAGAAAAGTCAGTCATGAGATTTCGAACACCGATTCCGACACCACCACCCAATACGACAAAGACTGTGCCACCAGTGACCGCAGTTGCATTTATAGCGACAAGTCGTTCGCGAGTTTTCGCATCTTGTGCGACAAGTAGGGGCAGGGATGCAGATAGACCCGCAAGTATTAATCGGTTGACTCCGAATGCTGCAAGAACGAGAGTGACCATCCAAAACCCGGTAGCACCCTGCCAGATCAAAAGTGCTACGAGTGAGGCGATTACTGCACGAGCCGAATTTGAATAAAGAAGAATTCTTTGACGAGAGAATCGATCGAGAATCGTTCCAACAAAAGGTCCAACTATGGAATACGGAAGTAAAACAATGGCGAACGCAGCGGCAGCAGCAAGAGCATTGCTTTGACGTTCAGGCGAGAAGAGGATGAAAGAGGCAAGACCTGATTGGAAGATCCCATCAGTCAACTGCCCACTCCAGCGCAATGCGAAGAGATTCACCTCACTCTCACCTCAACTTCCCTTAGCTCTGAGTTTGACCATGGTGACTAACTATTTCCGCTATCTGAGTCCGCCCAACGTTGCTATTGCGTGAGCCTATTGCGCTTGGCATCACTACCATAAGCACATGTTCTGGTCTCAGCGCGCTCGTGTCGACTACACCTTTAGAAAGCGTGCAACCCTTGCTGCTCTCTTCCAAGGACTTTCTAGCGCTATGGATGCTTGTGACGCTGATCCTTATCTACGCCGTGCTGCCAAGTTTCATGGCGAGCGCACAGATCGTTCCTGTCCGGTCTGCCGCAGTAAGAAGATGGTGGAACTTCGCTATACCTTCGGTGATCAACTCGGCCAATACTCGGGGCGGATAAAGAACTTGGAAGAGTTGCGGGATATGCAGTCAGAATTCGGGGAATTTCGCGTCTACGAAGTAGAGGTCTGCAACGATTGCGGTTGGAACCATTTGACCGCCTCCTTCTTACTCGGTGATGGCGTCAATCGAAAGCCACCACGACGCTCCAAGACCGTCGAAGATGAGCCGCTACAACGAAGATCAGGCTGATAGGAAACCAATTAGATGGCAAAGCGTTGGCGAAGAATCATCACAAGGCTTGCAATCTTGGTCGGCGGTTTTGGATTTGTCATTGGTTCAGTCGTCTTTGGTATCGCATATTTCATGGTCGATATCCCGGACCCGAATGAGTATGTAAATAGTCAAGCGACGATCATTCAATATGCAGATGGAAGTGAACTCGGTCGTCTCGGTGCACAGAATCGAACCGTCATTCCGCTTGCAAAAATCCCATTACATCTTCGTCATGCTGTCCTCGCAGCAGAAGATAGAAATTTCTACAGTCAAAGCGCCGTAAATCCAATCGCAATCGCACGAGCCGCGATAAACAACCTTCTAGGACGACAGCTACAAGGTGGCTCAACCATCACCCAGCAATATGCCAAAACAGCATTCCTCACATCAGAGCGCACTTGGACTCGAAAAATCAAGGAATTGATCATCGCTATCAAGCTTGAGAACCAACTTTCGAAAGATGAGATTCTCGAGAATTACCTCAACACCATCTATTTCGGCCGTGGCGCATATGGCGTAGAGACTGGTGCACAGGCTTACTTTGGTCACGGAGTTGAATCTCTTTCAGTGAAAGAGTCTGCGATTCTCGCATCGATTCTTCGTTCACCTGGACTTTATGATCCTTTCTACAAAGAGGGTAATCAGAGTCGTCTCGATTCTCGTTATCTCTATGTGATTGATGGAATGGTTGAGGCAAAGTGGCTCAATCAAAGTAGAGCTTTGAAACTCAAAGAGATGAAGGTCGAAGTCAACCCACGACTTTCATCCGGGCGTCTCTCCGGGCCGCGTGGTTACTTAATCTCTTGGGTACAGCGAGAACTCAATATTCTGGGCTTTCCCGATGAAGAATTGATGATCGGTGGATTAGTTGTACGTACGACACTGGAGCGGCAAGCACAAGAGGCGGCACAGATTGCCGTTCAAGAAGTTGGTCCCAAGGATGCTCCCGAAGATCTTCATATCGGACTCTTATCGATACGCCCAGGCACCGGTGAAATTGTTGCGATGTATGGCGGCAGAGATTATTTGGAACGCCAACTCAATGATGCGACTCAAGGAATCACTCAAGCAGGTTCGACATTCAAAGTTTTCGCGCTTATTGCGGCCCTTGAACAAGGAATTCCATTGACATCAATCTGGAATGGCGACTCACCTCAATTTTTCGATGACCTTGGCAAGCCTTATAAGGTCAACAACTACGGAAATGAAGATTATGGTGATGTCACACTTTTACGTGCGACTGGGTCTTCTATCAACACGGTCTATGTTCCACTAGGGATTGCTGCTGGCCTTGAGAATGTCGTCAATGCGGCTAGGCGGGCAGGAATTCCAGAGTCTGTCGCGATGATTCCCACACCATCTGTTGTACTTGGTGTCTCGAGTCCACGAGTGATAGATGTCGCTGCTGCATATGCAACTTTTGCTTCTGAAGGAGTTTATGCAAAACCTTTTATCGTCAATGAGGTACTTGGGCCTAATAAAGGCGTGCTCTATCAAGGTCGAATCGAAGCGCAAGAGGTTTTCTCCCCTGATTTGATGCGCGATTTGAACTATGCACTCAGGCAAGTAGTCCTTGCCGGTACTGCAACATCTGCAGTGAAAGGACTTGGAAGACAAGCGGCCGGTAAGACTGGAACATCTAATGAGAACACATCGTAACTTCGTTGACTGGTGGCACTTTCCCAGCGCGAATCTGGACCGCCTATACGAAGCGAGCGCTCGATGGTCTGCCGAAGTCGAAGTTTCGACCGCCAGTTAATATCAATGGTCTAGAACCAGTTGATATGCGTGGTGTTGTGATGACGTACACCAAAGAGAGCGCAACAGCTCTAATGCCTCCTGAGGAAGAAGCTTCGCGCTAGTCCATGCTTCGCGATCAGGTGAAACCAGTTGCTCTCGCTGGACTGGTTGGCCTGATCTCATTGGTGAAATCAGATCACTGTCGAGATAACGGCTTCGCATCTCCAGATAACTACACCCATCTCTGCTATTCGGATATTCCAGCCCTCTTTGGTAGTAGAGGTTTAGACCAAGGAATAAACCCTTACCAAGATCCGACGAACGCTATGGAATATCCGGTCGGAACGGGGTACATCGCTTCAACTTTTGCAAGATTCTCGGACTCGTATCTCGAGTTCTTTGATCT
>RGOY01000143.1 GCA_010028225.1 Actinomycetota bacterium | reverse complement strand
GCGCTGCGCTGGTTAACCATAAAGATATCGACAAGATTGCATTTACTGGGTCTACTGAAGTTGGAAAGCTAATTGCTCGCGCGATTGCGGATCGAGGTATTCCGGCGACTCTAGAACTTGGCGGAAAAGGTGCAAATATCGTCTTTGATGATGCGCCGATTGATGAAGCGGTTGAGGGAATAATTAATGGAATCTTCTTTAATCAAGGCCATGTTTGCTGCGCCGGATCAAGATTGCTCTTGCAAGAAAGTATCGTCGATGAATTTATCGAAAAGCTCCAAGTAAGAATGGCAAAGATAAGAGTCGGTGATCCGCTTGATAAGAACACAGACTTAGGCGCTATAAATTCCAGTGCGCAACTTGCGAAGATAAAGGAGATGTCAGAGTCAGGTAGCAAAGAGGGCGCCCAAATTTGGAGCGCTCCTTGTGCTCTTCCAACTAAAGGCTATTGGTTTGCCCCCACAATCTTTACCGGAGTAACTCAAGCGCACCGTATTGCGCGCGAGGAGATATTCGGGCCTGTTCTCTCAGTCCTAACTTTCCGAACTCCACATGAGGCTATGGAGAAGGCAAATAACACTCCTTTTGGACTCTCGGCTGGAATTTGGACGGAGAAAGGTTCCAAGATTCTTTGGGCTGCAAATGAGTTGAAGGCCGGAGTGATATGGGCCAACACCTTTAATAAATTTGATGCCGCCAGCCCGTTTGGTGGTTATAAAGAATCTGGTTGGGGTCGCGAAGGCGGTCGCCACGGTCTTGCAGCATATATAAAGGGAGCTAAGTAATGCGCCTTGATGTGATGAAGACATACAAACTTTATATCGGTGGCGCTTTCCCACGGAGTGAATCGGGTCGTTCGTACCAATTGAAGGATAAGAGGGGCAACTTCATCGCCAATCCTGCGCTCGCCTCGCGAAAAGATTTAAGGGATGCAGTTGTTGCGGCGCGTTCGGCATTTAATGGCTGGTCCCATGCAACCGCTTTTAACCGTGGCCAGATTCTTTATCGAATCGCCGAGATGATGGAAGGAAGAAGTTCCCAATTTATTGAAGAGATCTCGGCTCTCGAAGGGGTTGGCGAATCCGCCGCAAGAAAGCAAGTCCAAGAAGCGATTGATCTATGGGTCTGGTACGCAGGATGGTGCGACAAGATTTCAACATCGGCTGGTGGCACAAATCCAATTGCGGGCCCTTATTACAACTTCACAATTCCAGAACCACTAGGAGTTGTTGGCGTAATTGCAGAAGAGAAGGAATCACTTCTTGGCCTAACTCGTGGACTCGCGCCAGTCATTGCTGGTGGAAATACTGCAGTACTAATCGCAAGTGAATCTGCTCCCCTTCCTGCGATAACTCTCGCTGAAGTTCTTGCAACAAGCGATCTTCCGGGTGGAGTTGTAAATATCCTTACTGGTAAACGAAGTGAGTTAGTCCCTTGGCTGGCTGGACCCGCTTTAATAAAGATGTCTCACCTAGCCGGATGCTCTCTTTTATGGAATATAAGACGGTCTGGCATCCCATCGGTATCTAGTCGGAAAGTAATTTCTCCGCCTCATCCCGACTTGGGTATGAGGATTGAGTCCCCTTGCGGGTAACGCTTAGTGAGGCCGAGGCGCAGCCCAGTTTTACCGCCTTAGCTGGCTCATAACCAAGCCCCAATCCAACCGCAAAGGCGCCAACAAAAGCGTCACCCGCTCCAGTTGTATCAATTGCATTGACCGATGGCGCAGGGATTCGAACTACTTCGCCATTTTCAACAAAGGCCGCACCCTTTGCGCCCAATGTCACCACCAACTTGCAACCGAGTGAGCGAGCAAGATCCAGGATTACCGAATCACTATCGGGCGCTCTACCAGACTCATCTAGGCCGGCAAACTCAGTCTCATTTGGAATTATCCAATCTGAATTTGCTAAAAGATCAGAAGTGAGCGGCGCAAACGGAGCAGGATTCAAAATAGTAGTTATTCCGCGAGTGCGCGCAGCAGCAAAAGCAGCTGCGGTTACTTCTTGGCGAATTTCTAATTGCCCAACCAAGATATCGATTTCAGAAATTTCTGAGAGCGCGCTTTGAACTTGCGGAACTGTCATTGCGAAGTTCGTTCCCGGTACACAGATAATCCGATTTGATCCATCTTCTTCAACCCAAATCGGTGCAACTCCGCTCGCTCCGGGCACCCGATTAACATATTTAGTATCAATTCCCTGTTCGGCAAAGTTCTTTAGGGTCGTTTCTCCAAAAACATCATCTCCCAAGGTATTGATCATCTTTACCTTGGCTCCAAAGCGGCTGGCCATGACCGCCTGGTTGGCGCCTTTTCCGCCAAATCCCAATGAAAATGAGTCTCCAATCACAGTTTCCCCCGAGCTGGGAGCCCGCTTCACGTAAGCGATCATGTCCATCATCGTGCTTCCGACAACAACGATTTCCGGGGCCTTTTTATAAAGAAAATTCATAATTGCGAAACCCCTCTCTTCCTAATCCTGCGGTTGCTGGACTAGAAGATACTCCACGCGATAAGTTATCGGAATTCCCCCTATACAGCTCAATTTTGATAGTTGCGAAAAGGAGGCCGGCTCCTGTGGCCCGACATGTCGTCACAGCGATACGGACTCTTTCACACCATTAATTTGTGCGAATAGATCCGCAGTTAAACAACTACTAAGGAGATAACTGAATGCAGAAGAAAACTCTTCGCAGGCTCGGTGCCTCAATCTTCGCTGGAGCCATCGCGCTCTCGGGATTAATGGCAATTGCTCCAGCTCAAGCAGCGACCAAGACAATTGGTATTGCTTATAGCTTGGGTGGTCGCGATGTTCCAGGCTTTAACCAGCTTGCCTACATCGGTGTTAAGCCGATTTTGGATAAGAATAAGAGCCTCAAACTCATCGAATCACAGGACAGCCCAACTGCAACTGATGATCAGCGCGCAGAACGCCTTCGCCTAATGGCAAAGCGTGGCGCTAATCCAATCGTGGTTGTTGGATTCACCTATGCCACAGCACTTGGAAAAGTTGCAAAAGAATTCCCTAAAGTTCAATGGGGAATTGTCGATGACTCAACTGTAAAGGCTGCCAACGTTCAAGGTATTGTCTTTAAGGAAGAGGAAGGCTCCTATCTCGTTGGTCTTGCAGCTGCAATGACCACCAAGACCGGAAAGATCGGATTTATCGGTGGCGTTAATACTCCGCTCATCGCTAAGTTTGAAGCTGGTTTTATGGCTGGCGCAAAGGCGATCAATCCAAAGATCAAGATTCAATCAACCTATATCTCCAACTTCCCTGATTTCTCTGGATTTAACGATCCAGCAAAGGGATATGAAGCAGCAAAGGGTATGTATCAGAACGGCGCAGATGTTGTATATGCAGCAGCTGGCGGAACCGGAACTGGTATGCATAAAGCAGCTTCTGAGTTGAAGAAGTGGTCAATTGGAGTGGATGCTGATGAAGCAACTTATCCTGCACACGCTGCATATAAGACCAC
>RGOY01000142.1 GCA_010028225.1 Actinomycetota bacterium | reverse complement strand
GCTCAAGGTAGCGCTAACTCGCATACCTGGATCCTCAACGAATGATGTGCCATCAGATCCTGCAACCTCTACTGCGCTCTTGATCATCTTCTGGCATGTCGTCTCCCCCGCAGCGCATTGGGCTGGGTCGCCACCGCGCATCCCAGGCAGATAGAAAAGAATCAATCTTCCATCGGGCAATTGCGCAAGGGATGGATCAACAAAGGATTCTCCTGAAGTGATGCTCGCTCTAGTCTTCGTAACTTCGCCGGTCTTCACATCAATCTTTGTCAGTCCTTGAGTGTCATAGAGATAAATCGTGTCCCCGCGACGAAAGAGATCGGGCACTGATCCCTTTGATGCGGTCCACCCTTGAAGAAGAGACCAGCTCTTACCATCATCAGACTGGGCTAATAAGACAGAGTGATTCTGCGGATTATTACAGTCAGAAACACTCTGAAGGCAGACATTGAAGGACATCAAATACTTTTGAGTCGGTACGACTATCTTCTCAGCACTCGCCGATTGCATGCCCGCAGGAACAATAAGAGCGACAACTAAGAGTGTCCGGAGAATTCGGATCATGGCGCGATTCTCACCCTAACAAGGTGACAAGACAAGGACTTAACGGAAATTCAGGGTGGTGGGTAGTGGATTTGAACCACTGAAGGCAGAGCCGGCGGATTTACAGTCCGCTCCCATTGGCCGCTCGGGCAACCCACCATACTTCGATTGCGCAGGCATAAGGGTACCTCAGGAGTTAGGCGCGAGGGAAATCATGCGGAATCTTGCGAGAGAAAAGAACTCTTTTTCAATCTAAATCCAACGCTTCTCACAACATCAATTACTTCAGGCCCGCCATTCCTTTTTATCTTCGCGCGCAATTGTTGTGCGTAGCTCTCAACCGACTTCACGGAAGGTTCCCTCAGAGCAGTAACTGCTCGCAGGAACTGTTCTTTTGGAAAGACGCGCTCTGGATTTTCCATAAGAAGTTGTAAGAATCGAAACTCTGAATTTGTAAGCAATATTTCAGTATCACCGATGGTGAAGTGATGGTCAGCGAGGTCGAGCGTAAGACTTTCCCAAGTCAAGATAGTCTTTCTTGGAATCCTTTGACTCTCTCCTCGTTTCATCTGCTGGGTCACGCGCGAGACAAAGATTCGCTGATCAATGGGTTTGGTCACATAGTCATCTGCCCCCGCGCCAAGAGCTAGCTCCTCATCAACAACTTCATCTCTTGCAGTCAGCATGATGATTGGAACTGTGGACTCTGATCGAAACTTACGACAGATTTCAAGACTCTCGAGGGGTGAATGGCCAAGGTGGATGACAACAAGTGAGTAGTTGCGAATAGCGAAGGTCTCTCGGGCTTCCTCCGCCGAAGCTACATCGAATACCTTGAATCCCATTACCTCGAGTTGAAGTTTGACCTCAAGGCGATCATCAGAGCCATCTTCAATGAGGAGAGCTTCTGGCGTCATGCCTGACTCTTCGCTCAACTTTGCTCCGATCAGGATGATTTCACAATCAGGTTGGAACAGTACAGCACATTTGAAGTTTGACCATTTTTGAGCGGATTGAACAAGCCAATTTCGTGACTTGGTTGTAAGTTCAAGGACAAGTCTATGTGAAGGAGAAAAGTGCAATTACGTCTTCGCCAAATCGCTGACTTCTTGGCCAATGAAAGCGACTTTCGCGCTGGACTCACATTCGTAGCCGTCAATTTCTGCTCCTCGGGGGACCCGGCGCGCCTACTCTTGAATCGAGTTAATGGCTCATCTGGACTTTCACATCTCTTCAGTTTTGGTTTCCATGAGAGTCTGATTTCTCTAGGTCAGACACATCACTTTTTCACCGAACAGGCTCAACATCAGATCGACAAAGGAGAAAACTTATCCTTGGTTCACCATGACAATGAATACAAGAAGGTCTTTACAGAGTCGACTGGATTTCCAGATGAGGAGAAGTTTGAGGTAACCCTGATAGCGCGATTGTCATCCGAATTTGTAATGTCAGTCTCAAGCAAGGCTTATCTACTGGATGGTGGAGTAGCTGAAGAGTTGATGGTTTTAGGAGCTATTGTGAATTTATATTTAAATTTGGTGGATAAGGATTTTTGGAACCTAGGCAAGTCAAAGAGGCGGCAAGAACTTTTTCCGGGACAACCGCTCACTGAGCGACAAGAACTCATCTTGGAACTAGTTCGTCAAGGTAAGCGGAATCACGAGATTGCGCAGGCACTTGGATACTCAGAATCGCTCATTCGCCAAGAAACTATGGTGATCTACAAGAAACTTGGTGTCCCGGGGAGGAAGTCCCTAACCTCTGAAAGGTCTGACGACTGAGTCCCGCCCACTCCCACTGGTTGAACAGCTAACTAAATATGCATCGAATCTCTTTGCTGATGGGTTGAAGAGAGCATTATCTTGTTGAAAGCGCAATAATCGCTTCCATGACTTTCACTGGAACCATCAAGGTGGTTAGTTGCCATGCTGAAGGCGAAGTTGGTGATGTCATCGTCAGCGGAGTAGATGACATTCCGGGAGGCACTCTCTGGGAGAAGTCTCGCTACATTGCTTCTGATAAACGGCTGCGAAATTATGTTTTGCAAGAGCCTCGTGGTGGCGTCTTTAGACATGTGAATCTCCTAGTAAAGCCGATTAATCCAGAAGCATCGATTGGTTTCATCATCATGGAACCTGAAGACACTCCGCCCATGTCAGGATCGAATTCGATCTGCGTAGCCACCGTTGCTCTTGAAACGGGGATCATTCCAATTACTGAAGAATTAATGCGCTTCAAGATGGAAGCACCTGGTGGATTGGTTGAGGTAGAGGCAACAATTTCAAGAAACAGTTCAGGCAATAAGGTGAAACAAGTTCGGGTCACCAATGTTCCTTCATTTGTTGGGACGATGAATGAAAAGCTAGAAGTGCCAGGTCTTGGCACCTTCACCGTCGATACGGCTTTTGGTGGAGATAGCTTTGTGATTATTAATGCAAAGGACCTTGGATTCGAGATTGCCCCGCATGAAGCAAGAGAACTCGCAGAGATTGGAATGCGAATTACTAGGGCTGCAAACGAACAACTGATCTTTGCCCATCCTACAAATCCTGATTGGCGTCACTTCTCCTTTACCCAGATTGCTAACCCCATCTTCTATGAGAATGGCATTGCAATCAGCAAGAACGCAGTCGCTATTCAGCCAGGAAAGATTGATCGTTCACCTACTGGAACTGGGTGCTCTGCAAGGCTTGCGCTCCTACATGCTCAAGGCGTTCTCAAGGTAGGAGATCGAATGATTGGTAGATCCATTATCGATTCAGAGTTTGACTGCCGTATCGAAGAAGAGTTAAACCTTGGCGGAATTCCCGCAATCCGTCCCTCAGTTGCAGGGCAAGCATGGATTACCGGAACTTATGAACTCAAACTTGATCCGACTGATCCATATCCGCATGGCTACAAGTTAAGCGATACCTGGCCAAACAAACTATAGCCAAACAAACTTTAAGTAACTCGGGCTCAGCCTTTGAGCGCTCCTGACATGAGCCCACGAAGGAAATACCGGCCGAGGATGATGTAGACCAGAAC
>RGOY01000141.1 GCA_010028225.1 Actinomycetota bacterium | reverse complement strand
AAGCGACCACCGAGTTAATTACAAGGCGAACAATCTTGATGCTGTCATCAATGGCGAACTTGATGCTGTCATCGATTCACTCCTTGCTGCAGATAAGGCAGAGAAACTCGCTGCTGCGAGCGCTTGATCTTGTGAGCGAAGGAAAACTCTCGCTTCGAGAAATTCTAGGAAGCGCTAAAGGAAAACTTCGAATCCATGAGATCGCCGAGATAGATGCTGAACTCCTTCTTGCTCATCTTCTAGGGATTACTCGCATGCAATTGCATGGCACCGTCCCGTTGCTCGAGGGTGATGCGTTGAAGCAGGTCGCAGATGAACTTGATGAACTTATTGATAGGCGAATCTCAGGTTTTCCCACTCAGTACCTGATAGGCGAAGCGCCATTTCGCCACCTTCTTCTTGATGTGGGGCCAGGTGTATTGATTCCTCGTCCTGAGACAGAAGGCTTAGTCTCACTCGCCTTGGAGAAAATAACTAGAAGATTCCCCGCAAGTTCCCGAGAAGGAAAGAAAGCGCCTAACGAAAGACTCAGCGTCGTTGATCTTGGTTCTGGTTCTGGCTGCATCGCAATCGCGATTGCAACCGAAGGACGAAATCTTGGGCTCTTACTCTCAGTTATCGCAGTTGAACCTTCGAACGAGGCACATCCTTATCTGGAAAAAAATATCGCCAAGCATGATGTTGATGTTCGCGTGATAAAAGAGGGTGTCGAAACTGCACTTGTTAATGTGAAGGCCGACGTTGTCGTCGCAAATCCGCCATACATTGCAGATCACTTAGCGATGAGCGGAGATCTTCCGAGAGAACTCGCCGCCGAACCCTCTCTGGCGCTCTTTGGCGGTGCGAGTGGCACCGAAATTCCGAAGCTCTTCATCGATGCAGCAGCACGCATCCTGAAAAGTGGCGGGGACTTCTTGATGGAGCACGAGGAGAGCCAGCGGGTTGAGTTGATGGCCTATCTCTCACGTGATTTCATCGAAGTTGGTTGTGAAGATGACCTCAATGGAAAGCATCGTTATATTTTCGCTACTCGTGGCTAATGCGAGCTAATACGAGCTAATGTGAGGTGATGATGTGGCAGAGAAGATAGTCATCAAGCAAGGCCCACGCGCAAAAATCGCACCTACAGTACAAAAAGTTTTCGAAATGATTCGTGATGGGAAAGTTGTCGTTGCTCCTATCGAACATGCCTACGTCTTTGTCGCCGATGCCTTCAACCATGGGGCTGTGGCAAAGATCCATCAACTTCGTGGCGATGCACTAGGTGTAGCCGCGCAGGTCGCTATCCGAGATTTTCAGATGGCGAAGGGTTTGACTCATGGCTTCAACGATTCAGCGAAGAAGTTAGTAGAAGATTTCTGGCCCGGACTCTTGACCGTCTACGCCCCGGTTCAGCGAGGACTCACCTGGAACCTTGGCGATAATAAAGAACTAGCAAAAGTTGCTCTTCGCGTTCCTGGAAATCGTTTCATGAAGGAGTTGCTAGCCCTTTCAGGACCGCTTGCAATCGCATCGGCGTCACGGGTTCGAGTGGCACCACCTCGCACGACTACATTCTTTCCAGCACTTGAGGATGATCTGGCGATCATCGTCGATGCGGGTCCCCTTGATGAGCACCCATCTCGCCTTGCCTCCAGCATCGTCGAGATCGAGGGCGAAGGGGTTTCTCTGGTTCGAGCGGGCGCTATCCCAACTGAGGAGTTATCGAAATCGCTTCCAACCCTCATCCTCAAGGGCGAAGCGAACGCCTAGGCTTCGAACTATGTCCCATCCATTCTTTGGCGCAGATCCTGATGCGCTTCTGGCTGAGGACCCAGAGATTGCAGAAGTTCTCTTCAAGGAACTCAATCGTCAACGCACAAACCTTCAGCTCATCGCAAGTGAGAACTTCACTTCAAGTGCCGTACTCGCTGCACTAGGTTCCACACTCTCCAATAAGTACGCCGAGGGATATCCGGGAAAGCGTTATTACGGTGGATGTGAAGAGGTAGATGTAGCAGAAGAGATTGGTATCGCTCGCGCAAAGGCTCTCTTTGGCGCAGAGCATGCCAACCTCCAGCCACATTCAGGGGCGAGTGCCAATATTGCGGTCTATCAAGCATTCACCAAGCCCGACGATACTGTCCTTGCGATGTCACTGGCAGAAGGTGGCCATCTCACTCATGGATCGAAGGTGAACTTCTCTGGCAAATGGTTCAACGTGGTCTCGTATGGAGTTCGCAAAGAAGATGAGCGGATTGATTACGACGAACTCGAGAGATTAGCTCACCAACATAAACCGAAGATGATCTGCTCTGGTGCTACTGCCTATCCGAGTTTGATTGACTTCAAACGAATACGTGAGATCTGTGATGCGGTCGGTGCAATCATGTGGGTTGATGCCGCGCACTTCATCGGACTTGTCGCAGGCAAAGCGATTCCCTCGCCAGTTCCTTATGCCGATGCCGTCTCATTCACCACTCACAAAGTTCTTCGCGGTCCCCGGGGCGGAATGATCCTGTGCAAAGCAGAACATGCCGCAGCGATTGATAAGTCAGTCTTCCCAGGGATGCAGGGTGGTCCGATCATGAGTGCGGTTGCCGCAAAAGCGGTTGCATTGAAGGAGTGTGCAACACCTGAATTTCACAGTTATGCAAAGCAAGTAATCATCAATTGCGTAGAACTCGCCAAAGCGATGGAGCGTGAAGGGATGCGCGCAGTCTCTGGTGGAACTGAAACGCACCTCGCCCTTATCGATATTCGCTCCACTGGAGTAAATGGCAAAGTTGCTGATGAGCGATGCGGTCGCTCTGGGATCACATTGAACAAGAATGCGATTCCTTTTGATCCAGAGAAGCCATCAGTAACAAGTGGAATCCGAGTGGGAACTGCAGCGACAACAACTCAAGGAATGGGTGCTTCAGAGATGGGCCAGATTGCATCACTTATTGCGCGAGCGATAAGAGATGGTGAGGATGAAGCGAAGGCGAAGGAAATTCAGGCTGATGTCCATGCGCTCACCGCGAAGTTTCCGGTCTACCCAGCGCCGTCGGCGTAATTAGAGGTAGCAGTTAGTGCGCGAGTATTTACTCACACTCTTGATCGCAGCAGCGATTACCTATCTTGTAATTCCAGTTGTGAGGCAGTGGGCGATACGCGCCAAGGCCGTAGCAAAGGTTCGTGAGCGAGATATCCATCAATCGGAGACGCCGCGCTGGGGCGGCCTTGGAATGTGGGCTGGGCTGGCAGGCACCCTGCTGATCGTCAGTGAACTTAATTTGGTCGGCAAATCATTTACGCGTGAGCTCACCGGAGTCTTTCTTGCTGCCACATTCATCGTCATCCTTGGAATGATGGATGATCGATTTGAGCTTGATGCCATAACAAAACTTGCCGGTCAATCACTTGCCGCTGGAGTCCTTCTTATCTTCGGCATTCAGATTCTCTGGATTCCGATCAACGGCATTCTCATTCTCCCGAGCAATATCGGTCAATTCCTTACTGTTCTGGTCGTCGTAATCACTATAAATGCCGTGAACTTTGTCGATGGACTTGATGGTTTAGCGGCAGGAATTGTTGCGATCTCAGCAGCAGCACTCTTTGGTTTTGCATACCTCTTGGCGGTTGAAAATGGTTTTCCGCGTGCTGGT
>RGOY01000015.1 GCA_010028225.1 Actinomycetota bacterium | reverse complement strand
TGTCCTTCCGTTGTCTAAGGGTACGACTACTCAGATTTTCTATTGACGTGCCACGCCTCCTCGCGGAGTGAATAGATTTGAATTACACAATGATTACTTATCAAAGTTGCCTGAATCTGGAAAGCGCGCCCGGAGGGACTCGAACCCCCAACCCTCTGATCCGAAGTCAGATGCTCTATCCGTTGAGCTACGGGCGCATTGCCTAGCGCACGTAGTGCACCAAGCGGGAGTGAAGTCTAATAGGCAAAAAGAACCGAAAGAAGCGATGGGACTACGCTTCAGCACTATGAGTTTGAGGAAGAGACGGTTGACTCTTGTTGGATTCAGCGTCCATGCCTTTACTGCACTGGGTGCAATTGCTGGGCTACTGGCGCTCGCAGCAATTCTCGATGGTCGGATACAAGAAGGTTTGATTTGGTTGATTGTCTGCCAAGTTCTTGATGGCTTTGACGGGCCTATCGCTCGAAAAATCGACGTGAAAACTCACGCGCCACAGATAAATGGTCATACCTTAGATCTCGTTGTTGATTATGTGACGTGCGTAGTTGTTCCCGTAGTCCTCATGATTCAGCTAAAGATGATTATGCCTGGTTGGGAGATCACGGTTGCTGGAATCATCTTCTTCACCGCAGCACTATGGTTTGCACGAAGTGATCAGGAGACCGATGATCATTGGTTCAACGGATTTCCAGCATCGTGGAATCTAGTAATTCCTTCTTTCCTAATTCTTGATGTCCCACATAACTGGGTCATCGGTATCTCGTTGGTAATCTGCATTGTCCAACTTACGACGATAAAATTTCCTCATCTCGTAAAGGTGCGAACGCTTCGACCACTGACGCTGTCAATCACTACTATCTACTTTGCCGCCATGACTGTTCTTTCCCTTGAATATCCAAACGGTCCGGACGAGCTAAAGCCAATATTGGTCGTTGCACCGCTTTATGTCATTGCATTGGCCATCTGGCGAACATTCTTCGCAGGGACCAATGATGAAGAAGAGCTAGTTTGACGGGGCAGAGCCAAGGATGACTTTGTAAGTGCCAGTATTGCCATCCGGTTGCTGAACAGTCACATTCACTTCATCGCCAGGTGCATATGATCGAATACGAACGATTGCATCAAGTAAGTCATTGATCTTGAATCTGTCGATCCTAGTTATGATCGACCCCACCGGGATTCCTGACTTCTGTGCAGCAGAATCAGGCTCGTTGAAGCGAAGTATCTTTGCGCCATCTCCGGTATAGGTCACATCAAAGAAGATTCCAAGTAAGGGTCTCGTGGACTTTCCGGTAGTGATCAATTCATTGATGATTCGTTTCGCTTGATTGATCGGGATTGAAAATCCAAGACCGATAGAGCCAGAACTCGTCGATGTGCCCAGAGTGGCAATAGCTGAATTCACTCCAACCATAAGTCCTTCGCTATCAACCAATGGTCCGCCAGAGTTTCCAGGATTGATTGCGGCATCGGTTTGAATGGCGTCAATGTACGACTCTGAGCCGAGAGAGCCCGTCGTCACTGGTCGATTCACCGCAGAGACAATGCCACTTGTGACGGTACCTGATAGGCCTAGTGGGGAACCAAATGCAATCACCGGTTCACCAATTATCAATGTGCTGGAATTACCAAACTCAAGTTTTGGAAGATTGCCTTTTGCTATTCGCAATACAGCAAGGTCGTAGGCCACGTCTCGTCCAACAATTGTTGCGCTATATCTCTCGCCATCATTGAGTTCGACTCGGATTGTGCCACTTGAAACAGCAGAGGCAATCACATGATTATTTGTAACAATGAAACTTTCCGTAGCAGAGCTTCGGATGATTGCTCCTGATCCAGTGCCGCTTCCGCCAGGAGCAGAGACAGCAATAGAGACCACCTTTGGCGAGACCTCTGCTGCTATCGTCGCAACTGAGCCGCCAGATCCATTTGCAGGGGTGCCGATCTCCATCAATGTTCGATTGCGGCCACAAGTTCCATCAGCAGTGAAATAGATAGCTTTGGTGTTGTTTGCAACGCAGACCTTAGTAATCGGTTGATTGGTAGTTGTCGCAACAGCGATTCCACCCGTCATGATCGCGCCAGCCATGAAGCTAGCCACGAGTTTGCCTGTCGATGAGAGAGCCATAACTGCGTCACCTTTGCCGAAATACCTGAGAGAAAGGTCAGTAAAACTTGAATAGAGTCAAAGTCTTACATGAGCGCCGAATGCGCGCATTTTGGGTCGAAACGGACCTCTTGATATCCTCGCACCGTTGGTTCCGGGGTCGGTGTAATTCCGAACCGGCAGTCAAAGTCTGCGACCCGTTGGCATCCAGTCAACGGTGGACTCGGTGGAATTCCGAGACCGACGGTTAAAGTCCGGATGAGAGGAAACAACACGGCGCACGCCCTTTGGCGTGGGCTATTTGGCGGTTTTCTTTGCGCTCTCTTTCGAGCATAAGAAACCGTCGTTCGCGCATCCTCTCGCGCAAAACCCCTGAACCTGAGTCGATGAACTAATGCGTTCATCACTTCAGAGTTTTGAAAGGGGTGAAGGTATGGATCAAGCGCGCAAGCTCGCGTTGATTGAGCGCGCCAATGAGATATCACTCCGTGGCATGGGCAAAACCTTCCCTAACCCCATTGTCGGTGCGGTAATCGCCGATGAACAAGGGCGAGTAGTTAGCGAAGGATTTCACCAAGGTGGGCCGCATGCTGAAGTTGTGGCACTTGCAAACTTCAAAGGAGACCCAGCAGAAGCAAGTCTCTATCTCACTCTGGAGCCATGTAATCACCATGGAAAGACTGGGCCATGTAGTGAGGCGATAATCAAAAGTGGAATAAGGAAAGTTTTTTATGCCGTCGAAGATCCAAATCCAATTGCAGTAGGTGGAGCAAGGCGCTTGCTTGAGGCCGGTATTGAAGTGGAGAAAGTCCATTCTGATCGCGCACTCTTTTTCAACCGTGATTGGTTGACCAAAATCTCACTTGGTCGAGCACGTATGGTTTGGAAAGTAGCACACTCACTCGATGGTGCGATTGCGGCTGAGGATGGAACCTCGAAGTGGATTACAAATGAGGAATCTCGAAGTGATGTGAAAAGAGTTCGCGATGGTGTTGATGCCATTATCACGGGAACAGGAACAGTCCTTGCAGATAACCCAACGCTCAATGGCAAGGAGAGGAATCCAGTCCGAGTAGTTGTTGGCGAACGAGACCTTCTTTCGAATTTGAATATCTTCGATGATTCAGCAGAAACTGTTCATCTCAAAACTCGCCTTATTGATGAAGTCCTCTCATTCATCAAGGAAAGAGGTTTTAACAGGGTGCTGGTGGAGTCAGGTCCTAAGTTAGGAAGTTCGCTCTTTAAGGCTGGATTAATCGATGAACTCCTGCTATATCAAGCCCCTTCGATCCTTGGCAACGGTAGGCGTTTTACCGAGAATCTAGGAATCTCCTCTATCGAGGATCAGATCAAACTGCTTGATCGTGGCATTGAGTTCTTTGCGCAGGATTTAAAGAGGACGCTCTTTACCGATAATGAGAATAACCGGAGGTTTGTATGTTCACCGGTTTGATTCAAGATCTCGGATCTATCAAGTCAATTGAGCGAGGGAGCGAGAGTGCCATCTTCACAGTTAGCACATCACTTTCCCCTTCTATCCATGAAGGCGATTCCATCTCGGTAAATGGAGTCTGCCTCACAGCTACATCAGTTGCTAGTGGTTCATTCACCGCTGATGTCATGGTGCAAACCCTCAAACTAACTTCCTTGAAATCTATTCAGGAAGAAAGCCCAGTAAATCTTGAACTTGCAACAACGATGGGTACTCGACTCGGTGGACATATGGTTCAAGGGCATATTGATGGAGTTGGAAAGGTCATCAGTACCGAGCCGACAGAGAAGTGGTGGAAATTTGTTGTCGAAGTTCCAAAACATTTACTCCGCTACATAGTCAACCAAGGATCCATTGCGATTGATGGAGTCTCTCTCACTGTTGGAGAACTTGACGATGCTTCGCAATCTGTAACTCTCTGGCTCATACCCGAGACACTCACACGAACAAATCTTTCTGCAAAGAAAGTTAGCGATGAAGTCAATATAGAGGTAGATGTGATTGCCAAATATGTTGAGCGATTGATTGAACGAAAAGGTGCAGAGTGAGCGATCTATTGAAAAGCGCAATCGAACGCCTTCGAGGCGGAGGGTTTGTCATTGTCACCGATGACGCCAATCGCGAGAATGAGGGGGATTTGATTGCCCTAGCCCCCGGTGCAAATGAGGAAAATCTCGCATTTATGATCCGTCACACCTCGGGAGTTATCTGCGCAGCAATCACATCAGCAGATGCAAAGAGACTCAATCTGCCTCCTATGACACGCGTTAATCAAGATAGCAAAGGGACTGCTTTCACTCTTTCGGTTGATGCGAGAGAGGGCTTGACGACAGGAATAAGTGCCAAGGAAAGAGCGCAGACTTTGAGATTCCTGGCCAATCCAGAGGCGAAGGCGAAAGATTTCGTGCGCCCAGGACATATTTTCCCGCTCATTGTGAGACCCGGGGGATTGCGTGAGCGACGCGGTCATACCGAAGCTGCAGTTGAGTTGGCACTACTCGCTGGGCTACACCCGATGGGATTCATCGGAGAGCTAGTAAACGATGACGGCACGATGATGCGCGATCAAAAACTTCTTGAGTTTTCCAAACGCCATCAAATTCCCATCCTCACAATCGATGAAATCGCCAAGTCAGCGAGCTTTCAGGAGAAGTTAGAGATTGCTCCATTGGTATGGGCGAATCTACCTACCGCTTACGGAAACTGGAAGATTGCATCTTTTGATGGCTACGACGGCTCCGATCACTTACTCCTGAAATATGGTGAACCAGCTTCCGATGTCATCGTTCGCATTCACTCGGAATGCGTGACGGGTGACGCGCTTGGATCACTTCGATGTGATTGTGGCCCTCAACTTGCTCTCGCCATGGAAAGAATTTCAGAGGCAGGTAGCGGGTACATCATCTATTTGAGGAATCATGAAGGGCGAGGCATCGGAGTCGCCGAAAAAATCAAGGCCTACGCGCTTCAGGATTCAGGATTAGATACGGTTGAGGCGAATGAAGCTCTTGGTCACCCGGCCGATCTTCGAGACTTTAGGGATGCTGCAGCAATTCTGCTTCATCTCAAAGTCCACTCGGTCACCTTGATGACAAATAATCCTGTGAAAGCCGACGCGCTCGATCATGCTGGGATTAAAGTCGAAATCGAACCAACCGAGATAACGCCAAATTCATTCAACCAAAGCTATCTGGAGACAAAGCGAGATAAGTTCAACCATTTAATCAAAGAGATTAACTAGAAATTTTTGGATACGAAGAGGAGTAGAAGATGAGTGGAAATGCGCCGTCAATTGGAATCAAAAATCATGCCGGTCGACGAGTCGGTATTGTCAGTTCAAGTTGGCATCCCGAGATCTGTCAGGCCTTGGTCGCAGGAGCAAACCGGGCGCTTGAAGAAGCTAACATCACCGATATTGAACTTCGATATGTTGCGGGTTCCTTTGAACTTCCTCTTGCAGCAAAGAGAATGCTCGATCAAGGCTTCGATGCAGTCATCGCTCTCGGACTAGTACTTCGGGGCGAGACTCCACATTTTGATTATGTCTGTCAGGGAGTAACCACTGGCATTATGAAAGTGATGCTAAAAAGTGGCAAGCCAATTGGGTTTGGCGTATTGATGTGTGACTCACTGGATCAAGCCATCGCTCGATCGGGATTGACTGGGAGCAAAGAAGATAAGGGATACGACGCGGCGGTCGCTGCGCTCGATCTTATTGAGTCAAAATAGAGGAATAAGGGTGTTCTGAATTGATGATGCGTATCGTCTTGCTTCGAGATCGCATCACGATTGATTGACTTCGAACTACCCGTCGATCGAAACGAACACCTTTAAGTAACTCACCATCAGTAATCCCTGTTGCGGCGAAGAAACAGTTATCTCCGCGCACCAACTCATCAGTGGTGAGAACTTGGGATGCGCTCAATCCACGTTCGGCGAGCGCTCGGTGCTCATCCTCGTTTCTTGCCCATAACCGCCCTTGAATCTCTCCACCCAAGCATTTCATCGCACAAGCAGCGATGATTCCTTCTGGGGTTCCTCCAATGCCCATCAAGAGATCGACGCCAGTGTCATCTCTTGCTGCCATCACCGCTCCAGCAACATCACCGTCAGTGATGAATTTGATTCGAGCACCTGCTTCACGAATCTCTTTTGAGAGTTGATCGTGGCGTGGGCGATCAAGAACCATCACAGTGACATCTTCGATTGGTACACCTTTTGCCTGAGCCACAACTCGAAGATTCTCTTTGACTGGTGCTGTTATGTCGATTTTTCCAGCAGCTTCTGGACCACAGACAATTTTTTCCATGTAGAAGACTGCAGAGGGATCGAACATGGCTCCTCGCTCTGCCAGCGCAACAACAGAGATGGCATTGTTCATCCCCTTCGCCGTTAACGTTGTTCCATCAATGGGATCAACTGCGACATCAACAGCAGGGCCGGATCCCTCTCCCACGCGTTCACCATTAAAGAGCATCGGCGCTTCGTCTTTCTCGCCTTCACCGATAACGACTGTGCCATCCATATGAACCGTTGAAATCATCTTGCGCATCGCGTCTACTGCCGACTTGTCAGCCGAATTCTTGTCGCCATGCCCTACCCAACTTGAAGCAGCAATCGCGGCTGTCTCAGTTACGCGCACTAACTCCAGCGCAAGATTTCGAGAGGGGAGCGACTTCATATGGTGAGCCTACTTAAGCCACTTCTTGATGTCTCGCTTTATCATTTTCCAGACCTTTGCGATCATCCATCGGGTCGGGAACGTCTCAACCACGCGCAAATCCATAGCCACGAGCGCTCTCGCAGCGACCTCTACCGGGATCACCTCTGGTTCTACGCTCTTACCGACTGGGATTTTGGCATCAGTAAATGACTCGAGGTTGGACTTTATTGGTCAAATACTTAAAGGCCCCTTGTCGAATAAATGTTTCATAGTCGTGCCAGCTTCTCTTCTTCGGATATATCCGATTGACGCGACGGAGAAGAGCAACTTCATCAAGGGTTAGAGAGCGATTGGAGTCTTTGTCTTGTTGTGGAACTAAGAGTGATTCACTCAACCCCCATTCTCGATTGATGGTCTTGTACATGAAGTCAGGATTTTGTTCGTCGACAATCACTAATTTCACGCGCTCTCTACCGTAGTACTTCGCCCATCGCGCTAAGACCTTTGCGTGTTGATGACGGACCCAGAACGATGGGGTTATCGATGAGACACCCGGTTCGTCGAGAATGGAATGAAGCCATTTTTCGTAATCACTTCGAATACCAATCTTAAGATGTTGTTGATAGGCAGAAGGAACAATCTTTAAAAGTGGGCGAAGTGTGAAATAGACCGTAGTCTCATCAATATCAAGATCTTCCTTGAATTTGGCAACTTGTTGATCAGTAAGTTCGCAGAGGAATTCGCTACTGATGATGGCGGTGCTTTTCGCTCTATCTACTTTTTTGATTAGTTCTGGCCATTTCTTGGGATTGTGTGGGTTGCCACCGCGATCTTCCCAACCCCATCCCCGCTCCATCAGCGAGTAAATTGCTTTGTGGTGCGCCTTTCCTCCTACGACTGGATATTCAAAACCTATTCTTGATAAGTCATCGCGTGCTGCATAGAGGCTTGATTGCAACGCCGTTGTTCCAGTTTTGTGGAATCCGGCATGGACAATCAACCGTTTGGCCATCTACTTTCCTTCAGAACGCCAAGACGAATGTAGTGGTCTACCTTCACTAAAACCAGATGCAGATTGGATTCCAACTACTGCTTTCAGATGAAACTCTTCAAGATTTTTCGCACCAGCGTATGTGCAGGAAGAACGAAGTCCAGAGACAATCTCATCAACCAAATCTTCAACACCAGGGCGTTTAGGATCAAGATACATACGCGAATGTGAGATCCCTTCTTCAAAGAGGGCCTTTGTTGCTCGCTCAAATTCGCCTTCGCTCGCCGTGCGTGCTGCTACAGCGCGAGCGGACGCCATGCCAAATGACTCCTTATACATACGTCCTTGCGGATCAGTCTGTAAATCTCCAGGAGATTCGAATGTACCGGCAAACCATGAACCGATCATGACCTGAGATGCTCCAGCTGCAAGAGCGAGTGCGACATCGCGTGGATGTCTAACGCCACCATCTGCCCATACGCTCTTGCCAAGTTCTCGTGCCGCGGAAGCACACTCTAAGACTGCAGAGAATTGGGGCCGGCCAACACCAGTTTGCATTCGAGTCGTACACATTGCGCCCGGACCTACACCAACTTTCACGATATCTGCTCCGGCATCAATGAGATCGCGTGTTCCAGAAGCGGTAACCACATTGCCAGCAACAATTGGAACTCCTGGCTTCAATTTCTGGACGCTAGCAAGTGCATCAATCATCTTCTCTTGATGACCATGGGCAGTATCTATGATGATCGAGTCTGCGCCAGCCTCAAGTAGTTTTGCTACACGACCTGAGACATCAGCATTGACTCCAACAGCAACAGCGACCTGCAGACGTCCGTGATCATCAAGTGAGGGCCGGTACAACTTGGCCCGAAGCGCTCCCATTCTTGAAAGAACCCCGATCAGAGTTCCATCGCGAGATACAACTGGTGCAAGTTTGACGCGATTCTCTTGCAACTTCTCAAAAGCTGATTTCGGATCAGAGTCTTCGGTGAGAGTCACTAGCGAAGTACTCATAACTTTCTGAAGTTGTGTGAATCGATCAACGCCCACTAAATCATCTTCAGTAATAACACCTACGGGGCTATCGCCATCGACGATGACGATTCCTCCATGTGCGCGTTTGTGAATCAAGCTACTGGCGTCTGCAACAGTCTGGGTCGGACCCAATGTGACGGCAGTATCGAAAAGTGGATGACGTGATTTAATCCAAGCAATCACCTCGGTCACTACTTCGAGTGGAATATCTTGAGGGATGACAGCGATCGCGCCACGACGAGCAACGGTTTCAGCCATTCGTCGTCCTGCAACAGCGGTCATATTTGCAACAACAAGCGGGATGGTGTTTCCGACAGAGTCTGCTGGAGTCAGATCAACTTCAAGTCGACTACCAATCGCTGAACGACTTGGCACCATGAAGACATCGTCATAGGTGAGATCAAAAGATGGCTCGTTGATGAACCGCACTGTCCAGACTATATCCGAGATAAGTTGTCGATAAGTGGGCCGCTAGCAAACCCTGAACTTTGGGGTATCTCTCCTAGACTCGCTATATGAGGCGATTGATTCGAATCCTACGCAACACTCTTATATCTCTACTGATTCTCGCTCTCTCTTTATTCATTTTCACGAAGGCCATCAGGTATCCCAATCCCATCGCATCAATAAAGCTTGGCCTTGCTCCTGCCTCCAAGACTCCAACATTGATGCCTTGGCACACGATCTCTGCCTCTTCGAAGCCGATAGAACTTCCACGAGGCAGTGAAGAGATGCCTAAAGACGTTATCTACCAAGGCGATGGAATGAGCTTTGATGAATTTCTTGATACGACAAAAACCAATGCCTTCCTTGTCGTGCGAAATGGTGTGCTCACATATGAGTGGTATCGAGAGGGATTCACCGCGTCCTCACAACTTCCTTCATACTCTGTTGCCAAAACGATGACTTCGATTTTGATTGGTCGGCTAATCGACGACGGCAAGATTTCTGAATCTAATCGCTTTGTCGAATTCTTCCCCGAACTCGCGAATCAAAGTTCTTTTGACCAGGTCACGGTTAAGACCCTTCTCGACATGCAATCGGGCGTGGGTGTTTCGGATGACTATCCAACTGGACCACAAGGTTGGGGAGTTGCAATCGCTCAGATGTATGCAACAACAGATATTGACTGGTTTATGAAGAACAATCGCAAGATGTCATTTGAACCAGGTAGTAAGTCCGAATACAGAAGCGTTGATACCCAGATGCTCGGAATGATCATCAAGAAAGTTACTGGAATGAGAGTTGCTGACTACTTCCAGCAGGAAGTTTGGGAGAAAGTCGGAAGCGAATTCCCTGCTACCTGGAACGTTGACCGAGTTGGAGGTACCGAGAAGACCTTCTGTTGTTTTAATGCCAGCGCTCGTGATTATGCAAGAGTTGGAATGCTCTTCCTCAACGGTGGATATTCAGGATCAACCAAAGTGATTTCTCGACCTTGGCTCACTCGAATGAGCACACCTGTGACAACTCTTGATCATGACTGGGGCTATGGGGCACAAGTTTGGCATCCATTTACTGGAACTTCGATGGCACTTGGGCTTTATGGACAGTTTGTGTTTATTGATCCTTCTACCCGTACTGTCATTGTTAAGTTAAGTGATAATCCACCTGGATCAGATACTGAAGAACCAACTGCGAAAGTTCTTTACACAATTTCACAACTCAAACGATAAGAATCATATTTCACGCGGGGAAGTTCCAAATCTTGATTTTATTTTTTAGCATGGTAACCTTTCCTTCGGTTTGGATAAATACATAGATTCAAACTCTTGATAAACGCAAGGAGCGTGAGCATCAACTAACTGATTCACAGAGTGTGAATCACCGTTAATGTCCAACAAACCCCATGTTTGCCCCAAAGAATCACCCTGAGACTCTTCGTATCGTCACCGGTAAGTCAAAGCCTGTCTCCACCTCCAAGATCCAAAGTGCTCTCCAAGAGCAATGGGATCTCTTTAATTCATCAGTGGCAAAGTCGGGGATCGAAAACGAAGCAGCGAAGAAATCATCACCACTTGGCGTTCAATCATCTTTTCAGCACTGGGATCCATTCCCCATCTCCATTAAGTCGGCTAAAGGCGCATGGATGGAAGATGTCGATGGACGCAAAGTCCTTGACCTCTCCATGGGCTTTGGTGCCATGCTCGCTGGGCACCTCAATCCTGTAGTCGTCGAAGAGGTGAAGAAGATGCTCGAAATTGGCACTCTTTTCGTCACGCCATCACCTCAGACTAGAGATGCAGCCGAGCGGATTTGTCGTCGTTTCGGCCTTGATCAGGTCAGATTTACCAACTCGGGCACTGAATCGACGATGTATGCCATTCGCACTGCACGTGGCTTTACCGGCAGGAACGGAGTGGTCAAACTCGAGGGCGGGTATCACGGTAGCTATGACGCGCTCTCAGTTTCAGTGAAACCGCCGATTGATGAAGCTGGACCAGCTAACGATCCAGTTCCGGTTGTCCAAAGTTCAGCAGTTCCTGGTGAGATTCATGTCGTTCCATATAACGACGCCGATGCACTTGAACGAACATTTAAGAAACACGCATCAACTATTGCCTGCTTCATTCTTGAACCAGTGATGGAGAACATTGGGATCGTTCTGCCAGATCAGGGCTACTTAGAGCAAGTCCGTGCGCTCTGTGACAAGTACGAAATCGTTTTGATTTTTGATGAAGTGAAAACTGGGCTTACTGCTGGATACCAAGGTGCGGCGCAACGTCTTGGGATCAAGCCAGATTTGATTTGTCTCGCAAAGTCCATTGGCGGCGGTATTCCTCTCGCAGCATTTGGTGGAAAGAAAGAAGTTATGGACGCCATCACAAACGGAAAGATGGCGCATCTCGGTACTTTCAATGGACACCTCTTGGGTGTGGCATCAGTTCTTGCCATGGACAAGATTGCCACGAAAGAAACGTTGGATGAAGCAGAAACTTTCAATCGTCAAGCCCTCGCTCGAATCAGCGAAATCATCGAAGAATTTGAATTACCTGCTCACTCGGTCGGTTTTGGCGTGAAGGGTTGCACGACATGGTCGACCAATCCAGTTCGCAACTATCGCGACTACAAAGCGACAGACTTTGATCTCGCTCAGCTCTCTTTCTTATGGTCGGTCAACCACAAGATTATGAGCCCGCCAGGACTTGATGAGCAGTGGTTAATCAGTTTTGCTCACAAGCAACCGGAGATTGACTTCATGGTCGAGGATTTCAGAGCCTTTGCCAGCTACCTTCGTAGCTAACCTTCAAGTAGCTCTGCAAATTCCTTCGTTGCAGTTTCACCTTCTGGGGTTGCAGCAGCAAATGCAAAGAGTTTCTCTAATGATGCTTTCGCTCGCTCCAAGTCTCCGACGGTTCGATAGAGCCGTGCCATCTGCAAATAGTTCTTTCCGTTCCAAGGATCAAGCGATTCGATCTTCAGCCGATAATCAATAGCTTGAGGATATTGGCGAAGTTGTTCTGAGAAATCCGCGACTACGAGGAGAATGTCCAAACTTCTTGGGTCTTTCTCTAACTCTTCCTTGAGAACTCTCATTCCTTCATCGACATAACCATTGGAGACCAGATTGATGCCAGTCATCACTGCGTACTTCATCTCAAGCAACGGAACTTTGAGAGTTGCATCCGCATACGCCTTAAAAGTCGGTCTGCTCTCTGGAGTTTGTGGATCAAAGCGCGCCCTTTGATCAAACATTGCTCGTTCACCCCGGTAGAGAACAGTCGATAGAACCAAAAGCGAGAGAACCAATACTGAAGAGACAATCGACTGCCTTAAGTTGATCGGCGAGATGAATCTTTGATCACTATTTCGAGCAAATACTTGGATGTTCTCGGGGAGTGAGAGCCCGACAACAGCGCCCCCCAGTAGCCAGCCCCATACCGCGAGGCCAATGTTGTCGATGGAGACAATTGATTGCGCCTGATAGGCAAGCCACGCAGCAAATACTGCGGTTACGACTAATCTTGCGTTACCTGTATTTCTCGAGATACCAAGAAAGCCTCGCCAGGCAATAAACAGCAACAAAAGTAAGTAAAAGCCTCCGACAAAGATTCCGCCTGTAGCAAAGAGCTGAATCGGGACGTTGTGCGCGTTGCTGCTCGTCAGGTCAAAGCCGTAATTCAGCGAGTACTGAGTCTCACGAAACTCCTTGAAATACGCTCCATAACGATCAACGCCAACACCTCTTAGAGGATTTGAAAGGAACATCTCCCATCCGGCACGCCAGTAAAAACCTCGAATAGAGACTGAGGCTTTGTACAAGTAATACTCCAGAGGACCTCGCTGCAGCATCCCTGCGATGGCCAAAACACCCACGACCGCGGTAGCTAAAGTTGCAAGAAGTCCAAAGATTCTTTTGTACTGGTAGAGCGCGACACAGAGGAAGAATCCAACACCTAAACCTATGGAGAGAAGTCCCTGACGAGCATTTGATAGATAGATTGCATAAACTAGCGATCCAAAAACTAGAACTGCAGTGAATCGGAAGAAAGGTAATACGTTCTTATCGAATATCGCACAGAAAACAATGGTGCCAAACATAGCCATAACAGCTCCGGCAAAGTTTGGATTTCCTACCGTTGTGATGATTGCGTTATAAGGATTATTCCACTCGACAAAGTCTCGTCCATTAATTTGAAAAAGTCCGTAGACTGCTGATATCAACCCACAGATCATTGCGAAGGTATATACGCGCCACATGAGAGAGACGCGTAGGTAACGAGCTGCTGCATACATGATGACTACGAATCCGGCATAAGTTAAGAATCCGTTTTTTCGCTGGTACTCGCCGAAGAAGGCAACATATGGGACATCGGTAAGAATGCTTGCGACTAATAAGGAAACGGTGAATGCCGTAAGAATGCTAATCAATATTCTCAAAGTAGGTTTTGCATTTGCAGGGACCCGCCCATAAGTACCAAGTAAGTGCCCTATGAGATAGCCAGCAACTATCAAGAGAATCCAAAATTTGGGTGAATTAAATGGATCTTGAATTCGGGAGTTGAAAAAAAGTGTGATTATTGATGCGCCGCCCAACAACCATGCGAGCACTCCAGAGCGAACAAGGACGGGAGAGGTTGATGCCTCTTTTGGCTCGAATACTTGTTCTCGGGGTGCGCGAAGCGCCATGGAGAGAAGGGTAGTCGCGTAATAAATACCTAACTAGACGGCAAGAAGCGCTCATCGACAGAATAGAGCACCTCACGATGATTTTTGGAGGTGGCAATGAGGCGTTTACTTCCCTTCACCCTCATTGCTGCTCTTCTGACCAGCATTTCGACTTCGATGCCAAGCCACTCGGCACCTCCAATGAAGCGTTACATCGTCAAAGTAGATCCCGCTTTTAGAACACTCCTTGAAAATTCCTTAGTGCGCTCTGGTGGAAAAGTTTCTGAAAGATTTTCCAACATCTTCTCAGGATTTGTCATTGAACTTCCTGGGATACCAGTCATGGCGCAATCCTTATCTCGAAGAATCTCATTTATCGAGGAAGATGCACCAATTACATTGACGCAGACAACGCAATCTGGTCCAACATGGGCGCTAGATCGAATTGATCAACGAGCCCTTCCACTCTCAAGTACTTTCTCTTAT